>NZ_LPWD01000239.1 GCF_001723295.1 Methyloceanibacter marginalis | reverse complement strand
CCGAGCGTGGCGCCCCTGCCGACGCCGAAGCCGCGTCTGGCGCTTGCCACGGAAGTGCCGCAGCCGACCCTCGCGTCTTACACGCCGGACCAGCCTGCCCCGATGCGCTCGCGCCGCCGGCGCCGACCTGGAGGCCGCATCGGCCGCGGCCCCGCGTTTCGCCTATGCCAGCGCCGGCGGCGGTCTGCCTTGGTCGCAGCCGCCCCTGGGCCCCAAGCCGAGCCAGCCTCAGATTCCGACCTATGAGAACGCCGCGGTTGTTGGCGCGCCCGAGGTCGACGACGATCACCCGGACGAGCTCAGCTACGTGCCGTTCGAAACGGCGAGCCTGATGACCGACACGTCCGTCGCCCGCAACGCGGAGATCGCAACGCTGAGCCATCCCCAACAGGGCGATATCGACTATCTGTTCAATGAGATGGACAGCCCGACGGCCTTCCAGTTCCGCCGCAGCTCCGGCTATCGCGGCCTCGCCAGCGTCCAGAAATTCTCCGGCGGCGCTGTCAAAAGCCTCTACGCCGAGATGGACAGACCGGGCCGGACCCGCCTGGCGCAGAGCACCCGCTAGCCTCTAGCTGTATCCGCCCTCGTCCTTGTCGAAGGCGCCTCGATCCAGGCCACGCCCACAAGCAGAAACACCGAAAGAACCACCGACAGGACAACGATCTGCCAGGCGGCCAGGCCGCAGGCGATCCCGAGCGCGGCCGTCACCCAGACGGTCGCGGCGGTGGTAAGGCCCTTGACGGTCTTCTCCTTGGTGTCGCGCAAGATTACGCCGGCGCCGATAAAGCCGATGCCCGCCATGACGCCCTGGATGATTCCCTGAACCACGCGGCTGAGCGCGTCGGGATGATCGATCAAGTTCTGGAAATGGACCGTGGACACCGACACGATCGCCGCGCCGAGCGACACGAGCCCCAAGGTCCGCATGCCAATAGGCTTGTTGGAGAGATCCCGGTTGAGACCGAGCAGCATGCCGACCGCCACGGCAGCACAGAGCCGCCAAGCAACGTCGATAAAGTCGAAGCCTGGCGGGTTCACGTCCAAGGATTATGCCGCCTCTGACTCCGCCGCGTCGGTGTCCATGCCGAGCGCATGGAGGTACGTGGTGAGGACCGCGTCCTCTTCCCGCCGCTTGTTCTCGTCCAGCTTGCGCAGACTGATGACCTTGCGCAGCGCCTTGACGTCGAAGCCGGTGCCCTTGGCCTCCGCATAGACCTCGCGCAAATCCGCGGAGAGCGCTGCTTTCTCTTCCTCCAGCCGCTCGATACGAGACACGAAGGCACGAAGTTGATCTTTGGCTGATGTCTGAAGCTGCACGTTGGGTCCCTCGGGCGTTTGTGATGGTTCAATGAAGGCCGAGCTTGAGCCCGAATCGCGGACCGCAGCAAGGCGTCCGCGAGGCTTTTCCCGGTTATCCAAAGGCCGCGGCTCGGCCCGCGTGCGCGCGATGCCCGGGCTGGTAATAATTTGATATTTCTACACTTATCAGGGGCCCGCTCAGGACTGCTCGGTCTGGTATTTCGCCTTCCAGTCCGCATATGGCATGCCGTAGACGATCTCCCGTGCCGCATCCTTGGTCAGCGGCACGCCGCGTTCGTCCGCAGCCTCCAGGTACCAGGTCGACAGGCAGTTGCGGCAGAAGCCGGCGAGGTTCATCAGGTCGATATTCTGGACGTCGGTCCGCTCCCGCAAGTGCTCGACCAGCCGGCGAAAAGCGGCGGCCTCGATCTCGGTTCTCGTCGTCTCATCCATGGTCGTGATCCTTTCCGCAGCAGGCGCCCGTGTTGGAGCCGTGATGTTCGATGCGGTGCAAGCCGGGTGCGGCGCGCAGCACATCGTTGAGCACACGGGCCAGATGCGCGCCCCATTCCGCCTGCCCCTCCGCCGCCAAGATCAGATCCTGACGCACCTCGACCAAGGCGTGGGCAAGTCCGCGCAAGGTGGCGTGCCGGTAAAGCGTATCGCCCTTGAGCTGGCCCGAGTACGGCACGTTGTCGCCGATCTCAGCACCGGGAATGGTGTGCAGAGCCTTCAGCAACGGAAGCGGCAGCCTCGGGTCCTTGTCCCACAGCACCGCCGCCGACCAGGGCCGGGGAACGCCTTTCCAAGCTTGGGTGAAGCTGTGCACCGACAAGATCACCGGCGGCTTGCCGGCGGCGATGCCCGCCTCCAC
>NZ_LPWD01000238.1 GCF_001723295.1 Methyloceanibacter marginalis | reverse complement strand
GTAGGCCGGTCGCGGAAGTCGTTCAAAAGATCCGCGCTCTGGCCCGCGGCGCCGCCGGCCACGTTGGCGGTCATGAGATTGGTGATGGGCTGGCCCGGCGCCATGGCGCCGAAGGACAATTGCGAGACCTTGCCGATGGCCCCGATCGGCGCCACCGACGTCTCGCCCACGACCCGCGCCGCCACCGTCGCCAACACGAAGGCGAGCGGAATGGCGATGATCGCCATGGTCCAATGAATGCCGAACAGCGTGATCTGCAGCGCGACGGTGATGGCGGCGGCCAGCAAGAACCCGCCGAGACGTAGCACCGTGCCCTGCTCCTTCGGCCGCGCATTTTTCACGTCGCCGCGTCCATGGCGAGCGGAGGCGACCAGCGCCGCGGCGAAGCTCGTCAGGCTCGCCGTCACCATCATGGTGACGCCGGGCCAGAGCAGCCAGCCGACGAGCGCCTGAAACCAGTTCTCGTCCGCTTGGGAGACCTCGACGACGCCGCGCGCGATCAGCTCCGGCGCGATCACGCCCCAGGCGAGCAACGCGCCGAGAAGCAACCCGAGCCCGGCGCGCAGACCGATGATGCTGCCGAAGCCGAGCAGCAGCAGCGACGGATCGAAGGCGAGCGTCAGCTTCTTCGCCGTGAGCGACGGAGCGAAGCGCGGGATCTGCCACACGAAGTCGTCGATGATATTGAAGAGAACCGCGCCGGTGAGGCTCGACATCAAGACGCCCACCCGCTTCATCGCCTCCCGTCCGTGACTGAACATGTCGCGCATGGTCTCCGCCGTGGCCATGCCGGCGGGAAACACGAGGTTCGACTGCACGATCATGCGCGGCCGCAAATACCAGCCCACCCACACGCCGAGAAAGCTCACGGCGAAAACCCAGGCCGTGAGCGTCGGCCATGGCAGATTGCCGCCGGTCATGAGCGCGAGCGCGGGGATCGGCGCCACCAGGCCGCTCGAGGTGATGGCGGCCGCCGCCGACGCCGTCGTCTGATTAATGTTGCTTTCGAGCATGCCCCACGGCGCGAGACCGAAGAGGCGCGACAGCGGCACCCAAAACGCGAAGGCGAGCAGCAGCGCCGTGATCGACATGTTGAACGACCAGCCGATCTTGAGGCCCGAATAGACGTTGCACGGCGCAAGCAGCGCCCCGAGGATCAGGCCGGTGGCGAGCGCCCGCGGCGTCAACTCACGACGTCCGAGCCCGCCTCCGGCTGCGCCGGGGAATCGATCAGATCAGCCATGCGCGTGTTTCGTGCCATGAACGCGTCTGTTCACCAACCCTTCAACCTGGCGGATGTTAATTTGACCCCCCGCGCACGCCCCACCTAAGCTCCGTTACCTTTGAACGACCTTGGTGCCCCGTGCTCGGTTCCACGCTCAACAGACTGTCCAGAGCCGCCTATGCGGCCCTTTTTGTGGGCGGCCGCGTCTCTTTTGTGGCTGGCAGCGCCTTTCTTATAGCCGGCGGCGCCTTGGCCACGCCCAAGTGCACGGTAGAGCG
>NZ_LPWD01000237.1 GCF_001723295.1 Methyloceanibacter marginalis | reverse complement strand
TCCGTCGAGTGTCTCGCCCGTCCCGTATCGATCCCGGTCAGTGATAGTCGCTTTCGATCGAGTCATTGCCGTAGATACCGCCTTTGCACCTGCGCACGCAACAGCCAATTGCCATTGAAGAAGGCGCTGTCGCCGAACCAGGAGCCGATCTTCCAGCCGTTCACGTCTTTCGCACCGCTGGCCAAATAGGCGTCGACCTTCTTGTCGCCTTGCTTCATGCCGAGGCCGATTTCCAGCCGGTGGCCGAGCGGGAGTTCATGGAAGTCGAAGGCCTTGCCGGGACCGACGCCAATCTTGGCAAGCTTCGCGCGAATGTCTTTTTCATTCGCTTCGGCCGGCGCGAACTGCAAGGCAAAGTCGAGGTACTCGAAGAAATTGGCCTTCACGAGATCCTTGTCGATTTTGGGAAAATCGATCTTCGGCGCCGGCGGGGGCGCAGGCTCGCCAAGATAGGCAGACAGCGGTTGCACCTTGTAGCCGGCTTGGATCTTCTTCACGTTCTCCATGTCGGCCGGATTGAAGAGTTGCGTGCGATACCCTGCGAGCGAGAACTGGGTCGACGAGCGAAAGACTTTCTTGATGCCTCTCGGCGTCTCGCCCTGCCAATCGGGTCCGACGACCATGTAGTCACCGGCCTCGTTGCCGGTCGCGCGGCTGCCGATATAGCCATAGTTGTAGGTGTTGCCGTCCTCGAGTTGCACCGCGTAGTAGCGCTCCTTCTCGACCGCAGGAACCGAGAGCACCATGGGCTCGGCGCGAAGGTCCATCCATAAGAACGAATAAGGCGTGTCGCTGTTCGGCGTGACGATCGCCGTGTCCTTGTAGGTGAACACGCGCGCCTCGTTCTTGATTTCGTTGAACGGCGCCTTGAACTGGCCTGAGTCCTTGTCGACCGCGTAGGCATACATCACCGCGTAGTTCATCACGATCGGCAGGCCGTAGATGAAGCCTTCCTCGGCGATGTCCTTGGCGTCGACGATGCCCGGCCATTCGGCCGCTTTTGCTGCCGGGGCGGCAAACGTGAGCAACACGCCAGCGGCTAACAATGCCACTGGCTTGGCGAAAGTCATCGTTCGCAACATGATCTGATTATCCTCTCTCTAATTTGCCAGTTCGATTTCGGTCGGCCGCCAGCTCTTGTCGAAGAAGGACGGCAGCGGGCTGTAGAGGCGCAGGATCGTAAACCACCCCTTTTTCGGATCGGTCTGGATCCAGTTGCCGCGTTTCACGCCGTCGGGCTGCTCTGGACCGAAATAAACAGTCGTCGCACCCTCGGCATCCACTTCGGCCGCAGGCGAGGGATAGGACTGGCTGCCGGCCCGCGGATATTTCTGCGGCGTCTGCAGCATCGAGCGCGTCTGGTTGTCGTAGAGCGTGAAGGACCAGAAGGCTTTCGCAGGGATGTCCTTGGGCAGCGTTACTTTGTACGTCTTGGCACCGTCAAACGGGTTTCCCTCGGAATCGAGGAAGGCCATAAGGTACTGCGACCCCACGCCCGGAATGCGCATGATCATGCCCGGCGAGTCGAGGGTGTAGCCGTAGTAAAAGGCTGCACGCGAATCGAGCGTGCGCGCGCCGGTCGGCGGCAGCGGCTTGAACATTCCGTTCGCGAAGAGCGGCGGCGGGGTCTCGAAGAACGCTCCCCCTTCCCACAGCATGCTGCCCCACTGCGAACCGTCGTAATAAGCCCAATCCGGATGCTTCATCGCGTAGCGCCAGTTGAGCGACCGACCCGTTGCCTGGCCGAACGCCGCCGCGTCCGACAGAATCTTCTTCATCCGGTCGTCCGGCTTGAACTCTTTGCCGTGCACGATGCCGATGGCGGCAAGCTGTCCGGCGAGCTCGACGTCGTAGCTCGTGGCGGGTTGGTTTTGGACATTCTCGTTGATCAGCTCGAAGAACCCGTAATCGCTCGGCGGAATCGTATTGAACGAGCGCCCGCTGCCCTCGATGAACGTCGTCTCGGGGATCTTTGGTTCGCCCGCGATGGCCACGGTGCCTTCGAGAGCTTGAGCAATGCTCGTTCCGAAAGAGCCAGGCTGGTAGGGATAGATCTTGAGGTTCTTCTTGACGTTCTCGACGGCCGGCTTGGGATCGTTGTCGACGAGATAGGCACGCGCCGCATACATGGCGAAGTTCGTCTTCGAATGCGCGACGAAGTAGCCACCCTCGGGCAACGGACCGTCATAGTCCGGTCCGACGATCAAGTACTTGCCGCCGAGCCCGCGGTCGGGGCCGGGACCGCCGATGTCGATGATCCACGAGAACCACATATCGTTGATCGTGCCGACGGCGTTCGACGGCTGCTCGATGACCAGCGGGCCTTTACTCAGATCGAGCCCGGCCAGGTAGTAGACCGTGTCGGCATTGGCTGTCAGGAACAGCGAGTTCGAGTCCATAAGTTCGGAAAAGATGACGACATCGCCGGGTTTGGCGCCGATGCTCTCGAAGCCCTTGACGATGGCCAGGGCCGAGGCGCCCCGGAAGCTGTTATTGTAAGCGTTGAGGGCACGAGTGAAGTCGAGCGTGTCATAGACCTTCTTAGCCGTATCCACAGTCGGCGCACCGTCCTTGAACTCCAGCGTGCCGATATGCGTCTCGATCTTGTCCGGCGCGGATAGCGAGTCGACCGTCTCTTGAGAGACTTGCGCTGCGGCCGGTTGGATGGCGACGAACGCCGTGGCAATGCCAACCAGCATTGCGGAACTTAGAGAGCGCATGAATTCCTCCTAGCGTGGACCGTTTTTCGTCCTTCTCGGGTGTGCAGACTATCAGTATGGCGCGGCTCGCCGATAGTTCCGGCGTGAAACTGGCGAAAGAAAGCGGCGTCAAGGCCGCCGCCTTCCTGTCGAGCGATCCACCCTAATAGAGGTCGCGGTCAACGTCTTCGGCCGTACCGATCGGGTCGGATTCTTCGTCCGTGGGTGTCGTGGTCTCCTTAAGGTCTTCTTCCAGCTTCTCCAGAAAAGACTCTTCTTTTTTGGTGTCCCCCGATGCCGCAGCGGGCGCACCGGCAGCCTGGCCGGAGCCTTCCTGTGCGTAAGCCGGCGCGACGAACGAGCCAAGGCAGATTGTCAACGTCACCAGAGTGAGTCCTGCGCAACGCTTTGTCATTGCGGTGCCTCGGTTGCCGGAGGGAACCGCTTCGCGCTGATCGATTGTCATTTGACCTGAATCCGTCATGATTATCCCGAGTGCTCTTTCTACTCGCCGCGCTTCTTAAGCTCGGCTTCTTCTTGCGGCGTCACCTCTCCGGCGTCTTCAAGAGCTTTGATGCACTGCGGGGATAGCTCCTTGCCGTGCTGCCTCATGCAGAGTGCGAGCAGTTGGCTTCCAAGGCCGTTCTTCGTTGCAGTACTGACGATAATCGTGTGCGCAGTACTGCTTTTCCTCGTCTGTGACCGGGTAGGCGGTTTGCGCAAGGGCTGCGGCAGAGAGTGTCCCAGTCAGCAGGGCTGCGAGCACCAAAGTGAACTTTGTCATGTGTTTCCCTCTTTAGGTTTCAAAGGCAGCTATTTTTGAAGAGCAAGTGTGATGTTCGGGGCGCCTCAATAGATGGCGGCACGCCGGAAGGAGCGGCGCCCGACGCCGGCGACGGAAAGCGGTGTCAAAGGCCGGCCGATAATGTCGATGAACACCGCGACCTCGGTCCCGGCCGCGGGCATGTCACCCTGGGTCAGCTTAACCGTGTAGGTGAGGGTGTCGCCGTCGAGTACAGGATCCTGCAGTTCCACGACGGTCTGTTTGAGCGTCTTGCCGTCGATGATGGAAATGTCGGCGTTGGGCGGATCGGACTTGAAGCTGTCCTTGCCTTCGCTCCAGAAGGGGATGAACGCCGTGGTCTTCATGTTGCCGGCGATGCGCTCGGGACGGTCGGTGAAGAACACGGTCACGGGGCTGACATTCTCGAGCGTCAGCTTGTTCGTGGCCGGGTCGAAGCTCATACTCTTGGCGCTCTGCACGAAGAGGAAATCGGCCATTTTTTCCTCCTCCGCTGCGGCGACGGTCACGCCGAGAAGAATGAAGGTCAGCGCCGCAGCCGCTATAAAGCTGTGTCTCGTCAACATGGGTCGTCTCCTGGTTGGGGTGCTCAGAGTGGGGGGTCGCAAGGAGCGTGACCGTAGTGGGCGGATGCGCTAGAAGTCTTGCCATTTGGCGCCAAAGTTGGGGGTGGTGATGTTCGGCGAGACCTTCGCGCATAATCCGCGCACGCTGCTCCACATCGCGCCTTATCTCAGGAGCCGTTCCGTCAATCCCCTCGAGATCTTCAAAAGGGCAGGTGTGTCGCCGTCGACACTCTTGGACGCGAATGGTTGGGTGCCGCGCGAACTGTGCTTCAGGCTCGGCAACGAGATCTACAACGTCACGGGCGAACGCTTCCTCGGCGCCGATGTCGGGCGCGCGTTCGCCCTTTCGGACCTCGGTGCCTGGGGTTCGGCTGTGTCGGGCGCCGCGACCCTTCGTCAGGCGTGTGCGGCCGCCGCCAGTGGTATCGGCTTGCTTCATGGGGGCAGCGACCTCGGATTCCGAACGGAAGGCAGGTTCGGTATTTTGAGCTTCGCCTTCGTTGGCCGTTCAAGCCTCGAGCCAAGGCAACACATACTCGGTGTGCTCGCGGTTTTGCGGAGCGTGGCGTTGCTCGCCGGTGTGCCCGAGGCGGTCGGCGCACGCTTCGCGCAAAATTACGAGCGCACGGGAGAGCGGTTGGAGGAGACCTTCGGTCAGTCGATCGAATTCGGCTGCGCGCAGGATGCGATCGTCATCGACCGCGCCATCCTCGACTTTCCGACCGAAGGGGCGCCAGGGCGTGGAACCACGTTGACCCACTCGAGACCGCGCGGACGCTAGCCTCGCATCTGCGGGAGTGGCTGCCCTACGGCGAAATCAGCGTCGAGGGTGTTGCCGCATATCTGCGCATGAGCACGCGGACCCTGCAACGCCGCCTGAGGGACTGGGGATTCTCGTTCGAGGAGATGGTCGACGATTTGAGGCATGCGGAGGCGGTCCGTCGCCTGGCCATCGGCCAAGAGTCGATGATGGAAATTGCCTTCGTGCTCGGCTATTCGGACCAGGCTCACTTCACGCGCGCCTTCCGGCGCTGGACCGGCATGGCGCCGCGGGACTACGCCAGGCGCGTCTAGCCCGCGCGCATCAGCTTCACCGCGTCGTCACGCTCGAACAAATAGAGCAAGAGCCGCAAGCGTTCGCCGTCCTCGCCTTCCAGCGTCGGATTGCGGGACAGCGTCAGTCGCGCCGAGTCGCGCGCGCCTCCAGCAGCTCCTGGTGTTCGGGCAGGATGGCGGTGCGGAAGGCGGGCAGGCCGCTTTGCCGCGTGCCCAGAACCTCGCCGCCGCCGCGCAAGCGCAAATCTTCTTCCGCGATGACAAAGCCGTCTTCCGTGCTGCGCATCACGTTGAGCCGCTCGCGCGCCGTCTCGCCCAGCGGTTGCTTGTAGAGCAGGATGCAGGACGACTCCGCCGCGCCGCGCCCCACGCGCCCGCGCAGCTGATGAAGCTGCGCGAGACCGAAACGTTCGGCGTGCTCGATGATCATGATGGAGGCGTTGGGCACGTCCACGCCGACCTCGATCACCGTGGTCGAGACGAGGATGGAAAGCGCTCCGGACGCAAACCGCGCCATCACCGCGTCCTTGTCCTTGCCGGTGAGCTTGCCGTGCACCAGCCCGACGGAATCGCCGAAGCGGGCGCGAAGTTCGATGAAGCGCTCTTCCGCCGCCGCCACGTCCAGGACCTCGGATTCCGCGACGAGGGGGCAGACCCAATAGATCTGCGCGCCTTTCTCGACGGCGCGCGCCACGCCGCCGATCACCTCGTCGAGTCGTTCGAGCGGGATGGCACTGGTCTTCACAGGCTTGCGGCCCGGCGGCTTCTCGTCGAGCCGGGAGACGTCCATGTCGCCATAGCTCGTCAGCAGTAGCGTGCGCGGGATCGGCGTCGCCGTCATCACCAGAAGCTCCGCGCCCGTCCCCGTGCCCTTTTTTTGCAGGGCGAGACGCTGATGCACGCCGAAGCGGTGTTGCTCGTCGATGACCACGAGCCCGAGATCGCGAAACGCGACCGTCTCCTGGAACAGGGCATGGGTGCCGATCAGAATATCGATGTCCCCGGCCTTCAGGGCTTCGAGGATGCCGTCGCGCTCCTTGCCGCGCTCGCGCCCCGTGAGCAAGGCCACGCGCAGACTTGCGGCTTCGGCGAACCCGCGGATCGTGGCGAGATGCTGCCGGGCGAGAAGCTCCGTCGGCGCCATGAAGGCGGTCTGCGTGCCGGCCTCGACCGCTGTCGCCATGGCCAGCAGCGCGACCACGGTCTTGCCGCTGCCGACGTCGCCTTGCAGAAGCCGCAGCATGCGGCTGCCGCTTGCCATGTCTGCATTGATCTCTGTGAGGGCGCGTTGTTGCGCGGCCGTCAGCGCGAAGGGCAGGGCACCGACGATGGCGCGGCGCAGCTTCCCCGAACCGGCGAGACTCTTGCCCGCGCGCTTCTTCAGGCGCTGGCGGATGATGGCAAGCGCGAGCTGATTGGCGAGAAGCTCGTCATAGGCGAGCCGCGCGCGCGCCGCGGCCGACGGGAGAAGATCGGCTTCGCCG
>NZ_LPWD01000236.1 GCF_001723295.1 Methyloceanibacter marginalis | reverse complement strand
CACCGTGGCCGACGCGGCCAAGGTCGCCGCGGTCGCCTGCCAATACGACGAGGCGGACTCGTACGCACGCCCGGCCGCGTCACCCTTTGCCGTGGAAGCGGCGCCCAACCCTCTAAGGGTCGGCGTGCCCGAAGGACCGCTTCCGTTCTTCGGCGACACCGCCTACGAGTCTCTCTATCGCGCCGCCATCGACCGTGTGGCGAGCCTCGGCGCCGAGATCGTCGCCACCGGATCGATCCACATCTACGGAGCGCTGCGGGGCAGAGTCTTGGCCGGGGCGGACGGAAATCAGGCGGCGCACATCTTCTGCCACCGGCTTGCGGCCGAGCTTGTGGCCATCGACGGATATTACCGCATGGCGGAGGATCTTCCCCCGAGCCTGCTCGAGAAGCCCGCTCACGCGTGGCTGGAAGACGGCATCCTAACAATCAAAGCACTCGACTGAGGCAAGGAGGAACGGCATGGCGCAGGTCGTCGTAGTGACATCTGGAAAGGGCGGGGTCGGCAAGACGACGACGAGTGCCGCGCTCGGCGCGGCGCTTGCGCAGACCGGCGAACGCGTCGCGGTCGTCGATTTCGCGGGGCTCCGCAATCTCGATCTCGTCATGGGCGCGGAACGCCGCGTCGTTTATGACCTGATCTACGTGACGCAGGGGACGGTGAAGCTGTCTCAAGCGCTCATTCGCGACAAGCGCCTCGAGACGCTCTACCTGCTCGCCGCGTCCCAGACGCGCGACAAGGACGCCCTGACGGACGAAGGGGTGGCGAAGGTGATCGCCGAGTTGCGCGAAACCTTCGACTGGGTCATCTGCGACAGTCCCGCCGGCATCGAGCGCGGCTCGACGCTCGCGATGCGTCATGCGGACGTGGCCGTGGTGGTGACGAACCCGGAAGTGTCTTCGGTACGCGATTCCGACCGCATCATCGGGCTGCTCGACGCCAAGACCGACAGCGCGCGCGGCGAACACATGGACAAGCACCTTCTGATCACGCGCTACAACCCGGTGCGCGCGGGCCGCGGCGATATGCTGAATGTCGACGACGTCATCGACATTTTGTCTCTGCCGCTGCTCGGCATCATTCCCGAAAGCGACGAGGTCTTGCGCGCTTCGAATCTCGGTTCGCCCGTCACCATCAACAATCCCAAGAGCGCGCCGGCGCGCGCCTATAGCGACGCCGCGAGACGGCTGATGGGCGAGGACATCCCGATGGACTTCCCCACCGACCGCAGCGGCATCTTCAGCAAGCTGTTCGGAAGGAAAGCGGCATGAGCTGGTTCATGCCATTCAGAAGGCGAAAGTCCGCCTCGGTCGCGCGCGAGCGTCTCCAGATTCTGCTGACGCATGAGCGCGGGGCCGACAACCATTCCAACTTGATCCCGCTTCTGAGGGAAGAGGTGCTCGCCGCGGTCGCGAAATACGTCACCGTGGACGTGGACAAGGTTCAGGTGAAGATCGACCGGGGGAAGGAGATCTCGCTGCTCGAGATCGACATCGAGATTCCGTGCGATCCCGAGCCCAGCTCGCTGAAACGGCGCGATCGCACATCGCGGGCGGCACGCTCACAGCGCCTGGCGGTCAGCTCGGCCCATTAGCCTTCTAACGCAGCTAAGACTTAGCGTCTCGGGCCGGGCCCGAACCCTCGCGCGGAGGGAGAGGACTCCGACGCGCTTCCCGGCGGGCTCCCGCCGCGCAGCAGGAATCCCGTCGGGCTCTGCTCGAACTTTTCGAGGATCCGGTTGAGGGTCACGGCCGCGCGCCGCGCTTCCTGCATGGCGGCGCTGAAATCCTGCATGCCTTGCTTGGCCTGCTGGGTGAGGACATCGACATTGTTGTCGAGCTTCCCGCCCAGCTCGCTGAAGGCCTTCGCCCCCTCGTTCAGCTCGGTGATGGTCTGACTGATTTCCTCATCCTTGCTGTTCAGCATGGCGGTGAACTCGTTCACGTTGGTCATCGTGCTGTTGACCGCCGCCTCGTTCGCGGCGACGAGGTCGTTCAAGCGCTGGATGAAGGCATTGGCGCTGTCGAGGGCGGCGGGTGCGGCGTCGAACAGCCCGCCCGTGGCGCCGGGGGCGGCCTTGATCGTCGGAATGGGATCCTCGTCCGTCGCCACCAGGAGCGGCGAGTCCGGTGTGCCGGGCGTGATCTCGACGCCTTTGCCGCCGGTGAGGCCGAGGGACTGGATCTTGGCGCGCGAATTCTCCCGCACCGGCGTGTCCTCATGGACGCCGACCACGACCTGCACCTTGCGCCCATCGGTCGATCGAGCGCGAAGGTTTGCACTTCGCCGATCTTGATGCCGTTGAAGGAGACGCTCGATCCGGAGGTGAGACCCGATACGGAGCCTTCGAACACGATGAGGTAGCGCTTGCCGCCGCTCGCGAAGTTCGTGATCCAAAAAATGAAGATGAAGGCGAAGGCGAGAGCGCCCAGAACGAAACCGCCGATCATCAGATAGTTGGCCTTGGTTTCCATCGACCCTCAACAACCGTCAGGCGTCATTCGCGATCAGCCGTCGTTGCTCGGTGGGGCTCGCGGCGCGTGCCCGCTCCCCGCAGAAATATTCCTGGATCCACGGGTGATTGGGCTGGCTCTGTAGTTCGGCCGGCGACCCCGTCCGCACGATCTTCTTGTCCGCTAGAACGGCCACCCTGTCGCACACCGTGAAAATGGTATCAAGGTCGTGGGTCACCATATAGACCGTTAGGCCAAGTGTCTGTTGCAACTTGCGAATTAGGTGATCGAAGTCGGTGGCTCCGATCGGGTCGAGGCCAGCGGTCGGCTCGTCCAGGAAGACGATCTCCGGGTCCAGCGCGAGCGCCCGGGCGAGGCCGGCGCGTTTGCGCATGCCGCCGGACAGCTCCCGAGGGAAACTTGTGGGCGGCGTGGGCGGCAGGCCGACCATGGTGAGCTTGAGGAAGGCCAGGTCGTCCATCATGGCCTGTGGCAGGTTCAGATGCTCGCGCATGGGCACCTGGATGTTCTGCAAGACCGTGAGCGAGGAGAACAGCGCCCCGTCCTGGAAGAGAATGCCCCAGCGCTTTTCGATCTCTAGGCGGGCTTGCGGCGTGAGCGTCTTCGCATTTTGCCCGAACAGTCCGACATCGCCCTTGTCGGGCGTGACCAGCCCGGTGATGACCCGCATCAGCACCGACTTGCCTTGCCCCGAGCCGCCGACAATGGCGAGGATCTCGCCGCGATAGACGTCGAGGCTGAGCGACTCCCAAATCTGATGGCTGCCGAAGCTCTTGGCGAGCCCGCGCACGGAGATGACCACCTCTCGTCCGTCGGTGCCGGTCACGGTCACACCCCGATCCCCGACAAGAACATGGCGAACACGGCGTCCAGGATAATGACCAAGAAGATCGCCTTGACCACGGCGGAGGTGACGTGGCTGCCGAGGGACTCCGCGCTGCCCTCCACGCGCAAGCCTTCGAGACAGCCGACAAGGCCGATGATGATCGCGGCGAAGGGCGCCTTGATCATGCCGGCCATGAAGTGCTGGAAGTCGACCGCTTCGTGCAGCTTGTCGATATAGGTCCCCATGTCGATGCCAAGCACGCCGAAGGCCATGACGCCGCCGCCTGCGAGCGCCATGATGTCGCCGAGGAACGTGAGCAGCGGCAGGGCCACGACCAGCGCCAACACGCGCGGCAGCACCAGCGTATCCATGGGGTCGATGCCGAGCGTGCGCATGGCGTCGATCTCCTCGCGCATCTTCATCGAGCCGATCTCCGCGGTGAAGGCGGAGCCGGAACGGCCGGCGACCATGATGGCGGTCAGGAGGATGCCCACCTCGCGGAGCGCCAGGATCGCCACCATGTTCACGGCGAACGGCTCGGCGCCGAAGGGTCTGAGCTGCACCACGCCTTGCTGCATGACCACCGCGCCGATCAGAAAGCAGATCAGCGCGATGATCGGCAACGCGCGTAGCCCCGCGTGATCGAGATGATGAAAGAACGACGTGGTGCGGAAGCGCCACGGCTGCCTGAACAGCCGCAGGAACGCGGCCGTGACCTCGCCGAGAAACGCCGTGAGCTGCACCGCGTCTTGCCACACGCTGGTCACGGCCTTGGTCGTGTCGTCGACCAGTTGTTGCAGCGGGGCGACCTTGTCGATCTCGGGCCGCTTGGCTGCCCCGCGTTTGTGCACTTCCTCAATAAGAATGCGGAAGCTTTCGGTGGCGCCGGCGTAGTGGGTGCGCAAGCCGCCCTTCTGCCAGGCCCTGGCCGTGCGCTGTAGGAGCCAGGCGCCGGCGGTGTCGATCTCGGCGATGCCGGCGATATCCATCTCGCCGGTGAAATCGGGCGACGGCGGAATCGGAACCCGCAAGCGCTTCAGGGCCTTGTCCAGATCGGCCACTTCCGCGACCGTCCAAGCGCCGGTGGCGATCAGCCGGAAGGTGGTCCCGCGCAGCTCGACGCGAAAACCCGGAGCGCGGGCTTGGGTCGGCAGGACGAGCTGGTGGTCGCGCTTGAGCATGGAAGGGCTTAGCTTGGATCGTGCTGTAAGCTTTCGGGCGCGCCGCGGTTAAGTGCTTACGTTTTAGGACGAAATTGCGGGAGAAATAAAGGCGTTATGGCAGGCGGCAT
>NZ_LPWD01000235.1 GCF_001723295.1 Methyloceanibacter marginalis | reverse complement strand
GCCGAACGGCGCGCGCGCCGCGGCGCAAAGCGCGGTCAAGGACGGCGCCGAGCTGATCATCGGGCCGCTCTTCGCGCAGGAGGTGAGTGCCGCCGCGCAAGTGGCGCGCAGCGCCGGCATCCCCATGATCGCGTTCTCATCCGACGAGAAGGTCGCGGCAACGGCGTCTATCTTTTGAGCTTCCTCGCCGGTCGCGACGTGCCGCGCATCGTTTCCTTCGCCATGTCGCGCGGCAAACGGAACTTCGCCGTGCTCGTGCCGCAAACGGCCTATGGCCGCATCGCCGAGGCCGCATTCGCCAAGGCCGTGGCGTCCGGCGGTGGCTCCGCGCCGGTGCGCGCGAGCTTCGGCGGCTCGAACATGGATGCCGCCGTGAAGCAGGTCGCGAGCGCCGTGCAGGCGGGGCAACGGATCGACGCGCTGTTCCTGCCCGCGGGCCAGGAGGAGCTGCCGCGCCTCGCGCCGCAGCTCGCGGCCGCCGGTCTCACCAGCGCGAAGGTTCAATTCATCGGCACCGGGCAGTGGGATTATCCGAATGTGGGCAGCCAGCAGGCACTTGTCGGCGGCTGGTATCCCGCGCCCGATCCGAAAGGCTGGAACAGCTTCGCCGCGCGCTACGCCAAGACCTTCGGCGGCACGCCGCCGCGCATCGCGAGCCTCGGCTACGACGCCATGAGCCTTGCCGTCTCCCTGTCGCAGAATCCGCCGGGCCAGCGCTACTCGTTCTCCCAGCTCACGCGCCCAAGCGGCTTCGCCGGCGTCGACGGCCTGGTCCGCCTGCTGCCGGACGGGACGTCGGAACGCGGCCTGGCTATCCTCGAAGTGCGGCCCGGATCGCCCAGCGTGATCTCGCCGGCGCCACGCAGCTTCAACACTGCTTCGAGCTACTAGGCGGCGAGCTCCAGGATCAACCGCTCCAGCACGAGCCGCCCGGACTGGGTGGCCCTGAGACGTGCGCCGTTACGGGCCAAGAGCCCGTCGCTCTCAAGCGCATCGAGGACGGATGCATCGAGCGCGCGCCCGCCAAGAGCTTCGAGCCGCGCCACGTCGAGCCCCTCGGCGAGGCGGAGCGCCATGAGCAGATATTCTTCCGCCGTCTCTTGCGGGGTTAGCGCCTCGTCGCCGGCGAGCCCGTGCCCGCGAGACTCGACCTGCGTCAGCCACTCTTCCGGCGGCTTCAGCGTCGAGGTGGCGCGCTTCACGCCGTTCTCGGTGATGCGTCCATGGGCGCCGGCGCCGATCCCGGCATAGTCGTGGCCGCGCCAATAGATGAGATTGTGCCGCGACTCCGAAGCCGGCCGCGCATGGTTCGAGATCTCGTAAGCGGGCAGGCCCGCCTCCTCGCACAGCGCCTGAGTGAGGAGATACATGTCGCTCGCACTGTCGCCGTCCGGCACGCGCAAACGTCCGGCCGCATGGCGCGCGGCGAACGGCGTGCCGTCCTCGATGGTGAGCTGGTAGAGCGAGAGGTGGTCGGCGGCGTATGACAGGGCGCGCGACAGCTCGTTCTCCCACGCCGCAAGCGACTGGCCCTCGCGCGCATAGATCAGATCGAACGAGACGCGACCGAAATTCTGTTTGGCGATGTCGAGCGCCGCGAGCGCCTCGTCCGCGCTGTGCTGGCGGCCGAGCGCTTTGAGGCTCGCGTCATCCAGCGCCTGCACACCGAGCGACACGCGGTTGACGCCGGCGGATGCGTAGCCCGCGAAGTTCTCCGCCTCGACGCTGGTCGGGTTCGCTTCGAGCGTGATCTCTGCTTCTGGCGCGACCGTCCAATGACCGGCGATGCCGTCGAGGATGGCTGCGACCGTGCGCGGACCCATGAGGGAGGGCGTGCCGCCACCGAAGAAGATGCTGGTGACGGTGCGGCCAGGCGCGCGCGATGCGAAATGCGCAAGCTCGGTCAGATAGCCTGCGAGGAACCGCGCCTCGTCGATGCCGCCGTGCCGAACGTGAGAGTTGAAGTCGCAATACGGGCATTTGGCCTTGCAGAACGGCCAATGCACATAGACTCCGAAAGGCTCGTCAGGCGTCATTTGCGTAAACGGCTTCGATCATCTGCTCGAAGGCGCGCAGGCGATGCGACAGCGCGTTCTTCAAGCCCGGGTCCATCTCGCCGAACGTCTCGGTGTGGCCGTCCGGCACGAAGATAGGATCATAGCCGAAACCGCGGTCCCCGCGGGGCGGCCAGTGGATCGAGCCGAACACGCGCCCGGTGAAGGTGGCGTTCTCGGCATTTGGCGCTGCGAGTGCGAGCGCGCAGATGAAGTTCGCCCGCGTATAGGCGCCGCCGGTGGCTTCCAGCTCGTCATGGACGCGCTGCATGGCTTTGCCGAAGTCGCGCTCCTCCCCGCCCCAGCGGGCGGAATGGATGCCGGGTGCGCCGCCCAGCGCCTCCACCTCGATCCCTGAATCGTCGGCAAGCGCCATCAAGCCCGATCCGGCCGCGGCCGCCCGCGCTTCAAGAGCGCATTGGCCTCGACGTGTCGCCGGTCTCCTCGGGCTCGGGCAGTCCGAGCTCCCCGCCGACACACAGTCGATGCCGTAGGGCGCGAACAGCTCGCCCAGCTCCCGCACCTTGCCCTCGTTGTGGCTGGCGATGACGAGCTTCGAGCCGCGATGAAGGACGCCGGGCTTAAGCAACGGTGAGCTTCTGGAGTTCGACAAGCTGGGCGATGCCCGTCCGCGCCAGCAACATCAGCTGGTCGAACTGCTCCTGGCTGAAGGGTTCCGTCTCCGCCGTGCCTTGCACCTCGACGATGCCGCCTGAGCCCGTGATCACGAAGTTCGCGTCGGCGTCGGCTTCGGAGTCCTCGGCGTAGTCGAGATCGAGCACCGCCTCGCCGCCATAAAGGCCGCAAGACACCGCCGCCACGTGATCGCGCAGCACTTTGCCCTTGATCATGCTGCGCGCTTCCATCCAGGTGATCGCGTCGTGCAGCGCCACCCAGGCGCCGGTGATCGAGGCGGTGCGCGTGCCGCCGTCGGCCTGCAGCACGTCGCAATCGATGATGATCTGCTTCTCGCCGAGCGCAGGCAGGTCGGCCACCGCGCGCAACGAGCGGCCGATCAGCCGCTGGATTTCCTGGGTGCGCCCTGATTGCTTGCCGGCTGCCGCCTCGCGGCGCATGCGATCGTTTGGTGCGCGCGGCAGCATGCCGTATTCCGCCGTGACCCAGCCGCGGCCAGAGCCCTTGAGCCATGGCGGCACCGGTTCGCCCGCCGTGGCCGTGCACAGCACATGGGTCTCGCCGAAACGGACCAGGCACGAGCCCTCCGCGTGGCGCGACACGGCGCGTTCGAGGGTCACGGGGCGCAGCGCGTCGGGCGCGCGTTTGGACGGACGGATGATGGCGGGAACTCCTGATAAATCGGCTTGAGGCCGCGCACCCTAGAGGAGGCCTCGCGCAGGGAAAAGCCCTTTCCCCAACTCTCGTTTGGCCGGGCCTTGTGCGCTTCCGGGCGAGAAGCTACCACCCTTCGATGGGCTGGTGTGACGAGGTGCTCGGATTTTGCGACGCCTCCGGCGGCAAGGCCGATCCGCCTCCTGCCGCCGAGGAGATCGAAGCGCGTCTCGCGAGCCTGACGACGGATGATCTGGTGCGCGCCTGGCGGGAGGTCTGCACCACCGGTCTCAAGGACCAGACCGACGGGACCCACGCCTTCACCATGTATTTTGACCGGCTTTCCCATGAGACGCCCGAGCGTGGGATCGCGTTCATCGAAGCTGAACTCGCAAGCGAGCCGGACGACGAGATCGTCATGCTTCTGGCGGAAGGAAAGGTGCTCGGCCAGTTGCTCGTCTTCCATGCACGCCGCGCCGCGCCCGCCTTGCAAGAGTTGGCGCTCCGCCAGCCCCGCTTGCGCTGGCTGATGGGGGCCAAGGCGGCATCGATCCGAAGCGGCATGGTGGAAAGCCCTGAGCTGCAGCGGCGGCTCCTCGCCATCGCCGACGAGCAGGGCTACCGCGCCTGGCGCGAGAAGATGCGCAAGCCCGCGGAGCCGACGGAGTTTGCGGCGCTGCCGCTGCCGGAGCTTGCCGCGGCGTGGGTGGAGATCACGTCGCGGTCCGACCTCGAACGGGAACGCGACGAGGACTGGGGCGCGATGTTCGACTTTCAGCAGGACCTTGTGAGCAACGACCCGCTGGGGGCGCTCGAGCTGGTGAAGGTGATCCTCGAGATCGAGGACGACCCGAACATGCTGGGCCTGCTTGCGGCCGGCCTGCTGGAAGACCTCATCCCCGAAGAGGACGGTCCCGTGATCGATGCGGTGGTCGCCGAAGCCGAACGCAATCCGCGCTTCCGCCGTCTCCTCGGCGGCGTATGGTTCTATGGGATGAGCCCCGAGGTGGCGGCACGGCTGGAGACGGCCCGAGGTGAGGTGACGTGGTGAGCATGGCCCAGGATGCGACATCGCCACGGACCGGCGGGTCCGCGCCCGCGCCGTCCCCGGACGCGACCCCGATGATGGCGCAGTACTTGGAGATCAAGGCGAACAACGCCGACAGTCTGCTGTTCTACCGCATGGGTGATTTCTACGAGATGTTCTTCGACGACGCGGCGATCGCTTCCCGCGCGCTCGGCATCGCGCTCACCAAGCGCGGCAAGCATCTCGGCGAGGACATCCCCATGTGCGGCGTGCCGGTGCACGCGGCCGACGACTATCTTCAGCGCCTGATCGCTCAGGGGCATCGCGTGGCCGTGTGCGAGCAGACCGAGGATCCGGCCGAGGCCAAGAAGCGCGGTCCGAAGGCGGTGGTGCGCCGTGACGTGGTGCGGCTCGTCACCCCAGGCACGCTCACAGAAGAGTCGTTGCTCGATGCCCGCACGCACAATTTTCTCACCGCTCTGTTTCGCGGCGGCAACAAGGAAGGCTCCGAGCCGAGCTTCGCGCTTGCCACCATCGACATCTCCACGGGCGAGCTGATCGCGGCGTCGGCGCGGCTTGTCGATCTTCCAGGCGAGTTGGCGCGGATCAGACCCGGCGAGGTGCTGGTCGGCGAGGATCTCGCGGGCGACGCCGATCTTCGCCGTCTGATCGGCGAAGCCGGCGCGGCGCTGACGCCCTGCCCGCGCGCGCATTTCGACTCCGTGCGCGGGGAGCGATCCCTGAAGGAACGTCTCGGCGTGGCTGCGCTCGACGCCTTCGGCGACTTCACGCGGGCGGAACTGGCCGCGCTTGGCGGGCTGCTCACCTATGTGGAGATCACCCAGGTCGGCCGCGCACCGCTGCTGCGCCCGCCGCGAAAGGAAGCCGCCGGAAGTCTCCTTCTGATCGATGCCGCGACTCGCACAAATCTCGAGCTCGCCCGGTCCAATCAAGGCGCGCGGGCCGGCAGTCTGTTGGCGGCGGTCGACCGCACCGTTACCGCCGCGGGTGCCCGCGAGCTGGCGAGCCGCCTGGCCAGTCCTTTGACCGACGAGGCCGATGTAAACGCCAGGCTCGATGCCGTGTCCTATCTGGTGTCCGAACCGAGATTGCGCGGAGAGTTGCGGGCCGCGCTGAAATCCGCGCCCGATCTCGCGCGCGCCTTGGCGCGTCTCGCGCTTGGCCGCGGCGGTCCGCGCGACCTTGGGTCCGTGCGCCAAGCGATCATTGCCGCCCTCGATCTCGCCGCGCATCTCTTACGGACCGGCGAAGCGCTCGGCCTGCCGCGCGAGCTTATGAGCATTGTCGAGCGCTTGGCGGCAGCACCGCCGGAAATCGAGCAATCGTTGAGCGCGGCCCTGGCGCCGGAGCTTCCCGTCAATGCCCGCGACGGCGGCTTTATCCGCAGCGGCTTCAGCGGCGATCTCGACGAGCACCGCAATTTGCGCGACGGCAGCCGCCAGGTCATCGCCGGTCTGCAGGCGACCTACGCCGACGCCACCGGCATCAAAGGCCTCAAGGTGCGCCACAACAACGTGCTCGGCTACTTTGTCGAGGTCACCGCGCTGCATGCGCCGACGCTCACCAAGCCGCCGCATGTGGAGACTTTCCTTCACCGCCAGACCATGGCCAACGCGGTGCGCTTCTCGCGCCGGGAGCTCGCCGAGATCGAAGCGCGCATCACCTCCGCCGCCGACCGTGCGCTGGCGCTCGAACTGGACATCTTCGCCAAGCTCGTGGACGAAGTGCTCGGCGAGGAGCAGGCGCTGTCGGCGGCAAACGCCGCCCTGGCTGAGCTCGATCACTATGCGGGCCTCGCGGAACTCGCGGTCGAGCAAAACTGTGTGCGCCCGAAGGTCGACGGCAGCCTCGTGTTCGCCGTCGAGGAAGGCCGCCATCCGATGGTCGAGCAAAATCTGAAGCGCGGCGAGGGTGCGAGCTTCATCGGCAACGATTGCCGGCTCGGCGGCGGCGACGGCGAAGACGGCACGCGCGTGCTCGTGGTCACCGGCCCCAACATGGCGGGCAAGTCGACCTTCCTGCGCCAGAACGCACTCATCGTCGTGCTCGCGCAGTCAGGCTGCTTCGTCCCGGCCAAGGCCGCCCATATCGGCATCGTCGATCGCCTGTTCAGCCGCGTCGGCGCCGCGGACGATCTCGCCCGCGGCCGTTCCACCTTCATGGTCGAGATGGTCGAGACCGCCGCCATCCTCAACCAGGCGACCGCGCGTTCTTTCGTGGTGCTGGACGAGATCGGACGCGGCACGGCGACCTTCGATGGGCTGTCCATCGCCTGGGCGACGCTCGAATATCTCCACGAGGTGAACCGCTCGCGCGTGCTGTTCGCCACCCACTATCACGAGTTGACGGCGCTGGCGGACAAGCTCGCGCACGCCGCCAACGCCACGGTCGAGGTGAAGGAGTGGCGCGACGAGATCGTGTTCCTCTATCGGGTCATCAAAGGTGCCGCCGACCGCTCCTACGGCATCCACGTGGCGAAGCTTGCGGGCCTTCCCGGTCCAGTGCTCGCCCGGGCCGGCGAGGTGCTGACCGAGCTGGAAAAGGCCGATGGACGCCCGAAACCGGCCGATTTGGCCGACGATCTGCCCCTGTTTCAGGCGGCCAGAATGCCGCCCGGATTCGACGAGCCCTCGCCGCTGGAACAGGCGCTCCAGGGGCTCAATCCCGACGCCATGACCCCGAAAGAGGCGCTCGAAGCGCTCTATCGCCTCCGGACATTGCTTGAAGACGAGGCGTAAAGCCTCAATGTGCTAGATATTCCCGTGATGGACCAGGCCGCGCCAAGAACACCGCCCTATTTCGATTTCGATCTCCTGCGCCAGGAGACCGCCGAGCTCGCGCAGGCCCATGCGGGCCAGGACACGCAGCTTCGCGCGGCCTTGGTCGACTATCTCAAGCCGCTGGTCGCCGGCGCCCACGCCGCCGCCAAGCAGCAGCTCGACCGGTACGGGGACGGGCGGGCCTGTGCGGCAGGCCTCTCCGATTTCCAGGACGCGCTGATCCAGCTCGCCTACGACGTCACCACGAACCACATCTATCGGGCCCAGAACCCCTCGACCGCCGAGCGCATGGCCGTGGTCGCGCAAGGCGGCTATGGGCGCGGGCTGCTGTCGCCGGGCTCCGACATCGATCTCTTGTTCCTGCTGCCCTACAAGCAGACTGCCTGGGGCGAGAGCGTCGCCGAGTACATGCTCTATTTGTTGTGGGATCTCGGCTTCAAGGTCGGCCATGCCACGCGCACGATCGCGCAATGTATTCGCTTGAGCCTCGCCGACATGACCATCCGCACGGCGTTGCTCGACGCCCGGCTCATTCTCGGCGATGAGAAGCTCTTCGCCGAGTTCGTGCATCGCTTCCGCCGCGAGGTGCTCGATACCGATGCGCGCGCCTTCATCGAGGCCAAGCTTGCCGAGCAGGACCAACGGCACTCGCGCTCGGGCGCCTCGCGCTATCTCGTCGAGCCGAACATCAAGGAAGGAACCGGGGGCTTGCGCGACCTGCACACGCTGCATTGGCTCGCCAAGCATCTCTACCCCGATCAGGCCGAGGAGGAATTCGTCGAAGCCGGCGTCTTCACGCCCGGCGAGTATCGCAGCTTTCGCCGCTGCGAGTTCTTCCTCTGGACCGTACGCTGTCACCTGCATTTTCTCACCGGCCGGCCCGAGGAGCGGCTGAGCTTCGATCTCCAGCGCGCCATGGCGGATCGGCTCGGCTATCGCGGCCATGCGGGCTTGAGCGGCGTCGAGCGTTTCATGAAGCACTACTTCCTTATCGCCAAGGAAGTCGGCCAGCTCACGCGCATCGTCTGCACCGCGCTCGAGCTGAAGCAATTGAAGTCGGTGCCGGCGCTCGATGCGCTGCTGGCGCCGTTCAGCTGGCGCCGCCGCGCCAAGCTGCGCCGGACCTCCGACTTCCGCATCGAGAACGGCCGCATCTCCACCGTCGACAAGGACGCCTTCGCCAAGGACCCGGTGAACTTCATTCGGTTGTTTGTCGTGGCGGACGAGAACCAGGCGGCGTTCTCTCCGGAGGTCTTGCGCCAGATCCGCGCGAATTTCCGTTTGATCGACGACGATCTGCGCCACAGCC
>NZ_LPWD01000234.1 GCF_001723295.1 Methyloceanibacter marginalis | reverse complement strand
GCGCCCGGGCATGAGCCGGCCCATCTTCTCCGCTTTCGACCTCGTGCTTGCCCAGAACGATGCGCTGGCCGAGCGCTTTGCCCAGCTTGGCGCGCACGACGCGCGCGACGCCGGAAACCTCAAGGCCGACGCGCCGCCGCCGCCCGTGGACGACGCGGCCAAAGCGGAACTGGCCGAAGCGCTCTCGGGGCGCCCGGTTTGGCTCGCAGCCAGCACCCATCCCGGCGAGGATGAGGTGATCGGCACGGCCCACGGCCTGATGAAGAAGGCCCTGCCCGATCTCGTGACCATCATCGTCCCGCGGCATCCGGAGCGGGGCGCGCCGATCGGCGAGATGCTGCGCGCCAAAGGCTTGAGCGTGACGCTGCGCTCCGGCGGCGGACTGCCGGATGCCACGACAGATGTTTATGTGGCCGACACGATTGGCGAGCTCGGCTTGTTCTATGCGCTGGCGCCCGTCGCCTTCATCGGCGGCTCGCTCGTGACCCATGGCGGGCAGAACCCGGTGGAAGCGATTAAGCTCGGCACCGCGGTGCTGACCGGTCCGAACTTTCAGAACTTCCGCGACTCTTACGGCGAGCTGCTCAAGGCGGGCGGCGCCAAGGACGTCAGCGACGCCGATAGCCTCGCGGTCGCCGTGCTTGGCCTCCTGCAAGACGAGGCGGCGCGGCAACAGATGCGAATGCGCGCGGAGGAAGCTGTTGCGGCCATGGGCGGCGCGCTGCCGCGTACGCTCCAAGCCATCGAGCCTTATCTTCCGGCGAAGGCGACGTTGCAGCATGCCTCTTGAGACGCCTTCTTGGTGGTACCGGAAGACGGGGGGCATCGCCGCGATGCTCTCTCCGCTTGCCGCACTTTACGGGCGGGCTGCCGCCTCGCGCCTGGACGCTCAGCCCACCTATCGCTCGTCGCTGCCGGTGATCTGCATTGGCAATTTCACGGCGGGCGGCGGCGGCAAGACGCCCACGGCGCTCGCAGTGGTTTTGCTCTTAAAGGCGATGGGCAAGCGCCCCGCCTTCCTCACGCGCGGTTATGGCGGCAGCGCCAAAGGCGTGGTGCGCGTGGACGGGCAAGACGCCACCGAGGTGGGCGATGAGGCGCTGCTGCTGGCGGCGGCGGCACCAACCTTCGTGTCGGCCGACCGGGTCGCCGGCGCCAAGGCCGTCGAAGACATGGCCATCGAAGACACGGCCATCGAAAAAACCGGCGCCGACACCATCGTCATGGATGACGGGTTTCAGAATCCGTCGCTGGCCAAGGACCTCTCGCTGATCGTGGTGGATGCCGCGTCCGGTCTCGGCAACGGGCGTGTGATTCCCGCAGGCCCGCTCAGGCGCCCGCTCGACGTTCAATTGGCCCGCGCCGATGCGCTGCTCGTCATCGGCGACGGCAACAAGGCCGATAGCCTCGTGGCGGCGTTCGACGGCGCGGGCAAGCCGGTGCTCCGCGCGAAGATTGTTCCCGCGCCACACATGGATCCCCGCTGGCTGTCGGTTTTGCCGGCGATCGGCTTTGCCGGCATCGCGCGCCCCAGCAAGTTCTTCGCCACGCTCAAAGCAAACGGCGCACGGCTCCTGGCGAGCCACGCTTTCGGCGATCACCACCGCTTCACCGAGAAGGAGGCACGGCGTTTGCTCGACGAAGCCGAGGCGAAGAGCGCGATGCTGGTGACGACGGAGAAGGATTGGGCGCGGCTCACCGACGGCGAGGAAGACAGCGCGGTGACGGAGCTGAAGCACCGCTCACGGCCGTTTCCGATCGTCGTGCGGTTCGAGGACGAAGAGAAAGCGAAAGCACTGCTCGACGGCGCGGCGAGCCGTTAGCCGGCCTCAGGCTTTATGCATCTCGCGGTAGCGCGCGAGGGACGTCGCCGCGTCGACATAAGCCTCTTGCAGCTCGACGCTCCAATAGCGCAACTCATCGAGCGGGATGGTCTTGCCGGTGACGGCGCAGCGCACGAAGTCGCCGGGCGTCATCACCTGGACCTCGCCGTCGAGATATTTGAGCTTGGCCTCGCCCTTGAAGCCGAGATTGCGTTCGAAGCGGTTCATCAAATCGGTGGCACTCTCTCGTTCGTCGCTACCTTAGCGTCATGGCCGAGACGTGGCCAGCGCACTAAAGAAGACTTCCCTGCTTTTCATCCGGCTTTCGCCGCGGCTCCTTGACCGGCGGTTCCTTCACCGGCGGCTCATCCCGACCGGGCGGCTCCTTGGCCGGCGGCTCGTTCACGGGCGGTTCCTTGACAGGCGGTTCCTCACCCGGTGGTTCCTTGACAGGCTTGTCCGGTCTCTCCCGTTCCCTTGGACCGCGCGGATCGGCATGGACTCCGATATGGCCATCGGCGAACTCGATGTCCAGCGCCGCGCCCGGTAGGACGGCCGCCGCGCTGCGCACCATGGCGCCCTCGTCATTGCGGATCAGCGCGAAGCCGCGCGCCAGCACGTTGTGATAGCCGAGCGTGGAGAGCAGCTTCGCCTGGTTGTCGAGACGGCGCCGCGACCGATCGAGACCCGCGTTAAGCGCGCGGGCTTTGGCGCGGTCGAGGCGAATGAGCTTCTCGCGGCCCTCGCCTGCGGCCCGGGCGAGGATATGGGGACGCAAGCGCGCGCCGGCGCGTTCGAGACCCGAGCGATGCGCCACGGCATTCGCCAACAAGGCGCGGGGCAGCTTGTGGCTCGCGGAATCGAGACGCTGGCGGGGCAGGCCCAAGAGATTGTCGCGGCGCGGCAGCCCACGGGCCGAGGCCAGAAAACGGCTGCGCCAGTTCTCCAGCGCACGGCGCAGGGTGCCGGCGCCCCGCACGCCGAACGTCCGCACGGCGATCAAGAGTTCCGAACGGACCGGCACGGCGCGCTCGGCCGCGGCCGTCGGCGTCGGCGCGCGGTGATCGGCGACGAGATCGATCAGCGTCCAGTCGGTCTCGTGCCCCACCGCGGAGATCAGCGGGATCGCGCTCGCGGAGGCCGCGCGCACCACAAGCTCTTCGTTGAAGCCCCACAGATCTTCGAGACTGCCGCCGCCGCGCGCCACAATGATCAGATCGGGGCGGCTCAGAATGGAAGTCGCCGCGTTGAAGCCCGAGATGGCGGCGGCGACCTCGGCCGCGCAGGTTTCTCCTTGCACCCGTACCGGCCAGAGCAGCACATGGGAGGGGAAGCGGTCCTCCAAGCGATGAAGAATGTCGCGGATGACCGCGCCCGTGGGCGAAGTCACCACGCCGATGACGCGCGGCAGGAAGGGCAGCGGCCTTTTTCGCGCCTCGTCGAACAGGCCTTCTTCCGCCAGCTTCTTCTTGCGCTGCTCCAAGAGCGCCATGAGCGCGCCGACCGCGGCCGGCTCGATGGAATCGATGACGATCTGGTACTTGGAGCGGTCGGGATAGGTGGTGATCTTGCCTTTGGCGACGACCTCGAGACCTTCCTCGGGCTTGAACTTGAGGCGGGCGAACGTGCTGCGCCAGACAACGGCCTCGATACAGGCTTTCTCGTCCTTCAGGGTGAAATAGCAATGGCCAGAGGCGTGCGGGCCGCGATAGCCGGAGACCTCGCCGCGCAGCCGCACCAGCCATAAGCGTCCTCCACCGTCTGCTTCAGCGCGAAAGCGAGCTCGGAGACGGTGTACTCGACGAGATTTGTCTGCGTGGCCTGTGGACTACGGCTTGCCATTCTCATGTCATCTGTTTTCGTGGAGGCGCGTTCTCGTGCTAAGAGCGCGCCGTGGTCGCCAACAGGGCATACAGGCCCTAGACGCGGCGAACAAGCTCAGCGAGGACGCAGGGAAAGCGCGCGGTGAATGTGCTTCTGATCGGTGGCGGCGGACGCGAGCATGCGCTCGCCTGGAAGCTTGCCCAAAGCCCCCTGCTCGATACGCTTTATTGTGCGCCCGGCAATGCGGGTATCGCAGAGGTGGCCGCGTGCGTGGACCTCGAGGTGGACGACCACACGGCCGTCGCGGCCTTCTGCAGAGATAAAGCTATCGGCCTCGTAATCGTGGGGCCCGAGGCGCCGCTCGTCGCCGGGCTCACCGACGATCTCGAAGCGCAAGGCATCAGAGTCTTCGGGCCTTCGAAGGCGGCGGCGGCGCTCGAAGGCTCCAAGGGTTTCACCAAGGATCTCTGCGCGGACTTCAACATTCCGACCGCGGCCTACGGGCGCTTCAGCGAAGCCCCGCCCGCAAAGGCCCACGTGGAAAGCCAAGGGCTCCCCATCGTCGTCAAAGCGGACGGGCTCGCGGCCGGCAAGGGCGTGATCATTGCCACAAGTCATTTCGAAGCTCATAGCGCGATCGACGCTTGCTTCTCCGGCGCCTTCGGGGAGGCCGGCGCCGAGGTCGTGGTCGAGGAGCATCTCACCGGCGAAGAGGCGAGCTTCTTCGCCCTGACGGACGGGGAGACCGTCCTGCCGCTGGCGACAGCGCAAGATCACAAACGGGCCTATGACCGGGACACAGGCCCCAATACCGGCGGCATGGGCGCCTATTCGCCGGCGCCAGTCATGACGGATGCGCTCTGCGCCCGGGTGATGGATGAGATCATCCTGCCGACGGTCGCCGCCATGAAGGCGCGCGGCATGCCCTTCAAAGGCGTGCTCTACGCGGGGCTGATGATCCAGGACGGGGCGCCGAAGCTCATCGAATACAATGTGCGCTTCGGCGATCCGGAAGCTCAGGCGTTGATGCTGCGGCTCAAGTCGGACCTGCTGCCGGCGCTGCTGGCCGTCGCGGAAGGGCGACTTGGCGGGCTCAGCCTCGATTGGCATGACGAGGCGGCGCTCTGCGTGGTCATGGCCGCGAAAGGCTATCCCGACAGCTACAAGAAGGGCACCGAGATCAAAGGGCTCGACGCGGCGGGCGCCGACCCGGAGGTAGAGATCTTCCATGCCGGCACCACGCGCGAGGGGGATCGCATCCTCGCCACAGGCGGTCGCGTGCTCGGCGTGACGGCGCGCGGGCCGGACATCGGACAAGCAAAAGACCGTGCCTATGCGGCGGTCGACAAGATCGCCTGGCCCGGCGGCTTTTGCCGGCGCGATATCGGCTGGCGGGCGGTTGGGCGCAAGGACTGACCGGCGCGAGCCACCGCGCATTAGCGAGAAATTCACCCCGCAACGCTAGAAACGATGACAAACACGGTTTTGCCGTGGTTTTGTCCCCATTAGGCGTTGCCATTTCACGATGGCGTCACTATTTGCAAGTCATCTGACGCACGCATAGAGAAATCGAGATTCGCATGACTTACGACCTCCCCGTTTCCAAAAGGACCATGTCCGGCGTGGTCGGGGTGGCTGCGATTCTTTTCTATCTCTGGCTGCTCATCTGGGCCGGTCCGGCAAAGGCCATGACGGGCGTCATCGCCGCTCCGCCGAGCCCGGACGGCCAAGTCCAGCAGGCCAAGATCTATCAGCGCGACCGGACCCCGATTTATCCCTATGTGGCCAAGGGCCCAGGCCCCCGCGGCTGGAGCTCTTATTTCGGTTTCGTGCCCTACACCAAGGGCGAGATCGAGAACCAAGCCATCCAGCGGAATTTCTACCCGATGGACAGCTGGCCGCACGACCCGAACGCGCCGGTCCCGCAGCCCTACGGCTTGGGCGAGTAGCTCTTTCCAATATCCGTTTCTTTTGATCACCGGCCCTGCAAACGCGGGGTGTTTTGGGTTGCCCGCTATACTTGATTAGCGCGGTATAGATTGCCGTTGTCTAAAATTATCTTAGAAATACTTGGCGTATATTTCATGCACGTCAATTTCTAAGTCACCTATTATTCACCGCTATACTCAACCTGCTGTTAGGCCGCCCAGGGAATACTTTGCCTCTACCCCTGGGAGGCTCACATGAAAACATCTTTGATTGCTCTTTGCCTGATCTTCGTCTCGACCGGCTTCGCGCTCGCCACGGAACCGAGCGCCGGGCAGCTCTGGGAAAACTCGCTGCTGACCCACAAACGCAACGGAACCCTGGCAGGCCCCCGTCCCGGCCAGAAGTGCCTGTGGTCGGCGCGGCTCAATGGCTGCCTCTATTACACGCCCGGCAAATGGGACCTGTACCTGCAGGACTTCTAGGCTGACGGCGCACCTGGCTCGGAGGCGCGCCGCCTGGTTCCTACCAGCGCGCCTTCAAGGTCGCGAAGGCCTGGGCGGGAGCGCCGTATGAGATGTTGTTG
>NZ_LPWD01000233.1 GCF_001723295.1 Methyloceanibacter marginalis | reverse complement strand
GCGCCATCGCGATGGCGCGCATGAGATAACCGCGCGACGCCACCGCGCCTTCAGGATTTGACGGCGAGCACAGATAGAACGCGATCGTGCGCTGCAAGATCGGCGGGTCGATCTCCTCGAGCGCCGGCAGGAATCCGGTCTCCGGCCCCGATGTAAGGAACACGGGCGTTGTTCCGGCGACGGCCGAAGCCGCGGCATAGACCTGGTAAAACGGGTTTGGGATCAGAACGGTGGGCGCGTCGATTTCGGTCTTGCGGTCGCGCGCGGAGAAGATCGCCGAAAACAGACCTTCGCGAGAGCCGTTGAGCGGCAGCACATGGGTCTCCGGGTCGATGACGCCGGAAAGCGCCGGGTAGCGCCGCGCCATCCAGCCGGCGATCGCTTCACGCAAGTCTGCGGTGCCTTGATCGGCGGGTAGCGCCCGAATTCGTTCAGATGCGCGTCGAGCACAGGCTGGACGAAGGATGGTAGGGAGGCGTGTGGTTCGCCGAGCGAGAAGTTGATCGGCACGGCGCCAGGCTCGATCCCGTCGAGCAGCGCGTTGAGGCGCGCGAAGGGCGACTGAATCAGCGCATCGAGCGTGCTTGCGGTCCCGGCTTTCGACATGGAGCGGTGTTAGGCCAACGCGCTCAATGCGGCAATGCCGCAGGCGAATGTAAAAGACCCCGGCGCACGATACGCCGGGGTCTAGGTGGAGCTAGAAGTCAAGGGAGGAGGAGACCTAGCTCAAACTCTCCACTGTTCTTGTCCCTCTTTGTTTTGCGCGAAGGTCTATTGGACCACCTCGCCATGCAGGTTGATGTCGAGACCCTCGACTTCGACAGCCTGGCTCACCCGCACCCCGACGAGGATGTTGGTGACGATCAGGATGACGAAGGTCGCGATCGCGCACCAAACCATGGTGGCTACGATGCCCCAGAGCTGGGTCAGGACCTGCCCGGGATTGCCCTCGAGCAAGCCTGCGGTGCCGCCGATCGCTTCGACGGCGAACACGCCCGTCAGCAGCGCGCCGATGATGCCGCCAACGCCGTGGATACCCCAAAACGTCGAGCGAGTCATCGTAGCCCAGGGCCTTCTTCACAGTGGTGGACATGAAGAAGCAGATCAGACCGGCAGCAATACCGATCCAAAGTGCCCCAAAGCCATCGACGAAGCCGCAAGCCGGGGTGATCGCCACGAGACCGGCGATCGCGCCCGAGATGATGCCGAGGATGGACGGCTTCTTGTGGACGATCCATTCGATGAACATCCAAGACAGAGCCGCGGCGCGGTCGCGATTCGTCGTGACCGTGACCATGACCATCGCCGCGCGCGCTGCACCGAGAGCCGAGCCGACGTTGAAGCCGAACCAGCCCACCCACAGAAGCGAAGCACCGATCACGCCATACACAAGATTGTAGGGCGCCATGTTTTCGGAGCCATAGCCAGTGCGTTTGCCGAGGAAGAGCGCGCACACAAGACCGGCGACACCGGCGTTGATGTGCACCACCGTACCGCCGGCGAAGTCGAGCACGCCGTCCTCGGATAGGAAGCCGCCGCCCCACACCCAGTGACAGACCGGGGCGTAGACGATCAGTCCCCACAGCACCATGAAGATGCAGACCGCCGAGAACTTCATGCGATCAGCAAAGGCGCCGACGATGAGAGCCGGAGTGATGGCAAAGAAGGTCATCTGGAAGGTGAAGAACACCGTCTCCGGGATAGTCCCGCTCAGGGTGTCGACAGCGACACCGCCTAGGAACATCTTCGACAGACCGCCAACGTAGGAGTTGAGCGATCCGCCGTCGGTGAACGCAAGCGAATAGCCGACGACGAACCATACGATCGACATCAAGCAGACGATCGCAAAGCACTGCATCACCACGGACAGAATGTTCTTCTTGCGGACCATGCCGCCGTAGAAGAGCGCGAGGCCCGGGATGGCCATCATCAAGACGAGCACGGTAGATGTGAGCATCCAGGCCGTGTCGCCCGTATCGAGTGTGGCAACCTCTTCGGCTGCTTCCGCAAGAGGCTCTGCACCTTCTGCGGCGGCGTCCTGAGCGAGCGCCGGATCGACGTGGTAAAGCGCTGCAAGTACGAGTGCAGCGACCACGCCGAATAGAAATTTGGCAAGGGTCGTCATCTTAAAATCTCCCCCTCTCACAGTGCTGATTCGTTGGTTTCGCCGGTGCGGATGCGCACCGTCTGTTCGACGGGAACGACGAAGATCTTGCCGTCGCCGATTTGCCCGGTCTTCGCCGCGGCCACGATGGCGTCTACGGCTTTGTCGACCATTTTGGCAGGCACCACGACCTCGATCTTGATCTTCGGCAAGAAGTTCACGGCGTATTCCGCGCCGCGATAGATCTCGGTATGGCCCTTTTGCCTCCCGTACCCTTTGACCTCAGTAACGGTCATTCCTTGCAATCCAAGCTCGGTGAGGGCTTGGCGCACCTCGTCGAGCTTGAATGGCTTGATGATTGCCATCACCAGCTTCATCTGTTTGAGCCCTCCATGATTTACGGCTGTCGGTGTGTTGCCGTCTCAGTTTCAGCCGTGCGAACCTGAAAGCAGAGTCAAGCTACGTGCCAACTCTGGGGCGGAGGGCTCAAGTCCTTGGGGTTAGGGATTCTTTTACGATTCGCGCGTGCCGTCGCCCTAGGCCGAGGCCGGTTCTGAGGCACATGAATTAGGCAAATCAGAGTGATTGCCTACTTTATAGGCGCTTATTTGGCTTTCGCTCGCGCACCAGGCCTTCTTGTGCCGTCGAAGCCACCAAACGGCCGTCGCGCGTGACATGTCGCGCAACGCCCGCGAGGCGCCGGAGGCTGGGCTGTCTTGAGCATAGAGCAGCCATTCGTCGGCCCGGAAGGGCTCGTGGAACCACACGGCGTGGTCCAGGCTCGCCAGCATCAGGTTAGGGTCGAACACGAAGCGGCCGTGGGCGATCAGGGCCGTGTCCAGGAGTGTAAAATCCGACGCATAGGCGAGCACGCACTGGTGGAGCGCCGGATCGTCCCCGAGCATGCCTGTTGCCTTGATCCAGACGAGCTGGCTCGGACCGTGCTTGTCGCGCGAGAAATATCGGGAGAGGTCCACAGGCCTGATCTCGATAGGCCGCTCGGCCTGCCAGTAAGCCTTCACCGGCGCCGGTACCCTCTCTATGAGCTTTTCTTTTAGCTCGGCCTCGCTCGGCAAATCCTCCGGCGGCGGCACATCCGGCATCGCCACCTGGTGCTCCAGACCCTCCTCCTCCTTATGAAACGAGGCGGCCATGGAAAAGATCGCGTGACCGTGCTGGATCGCCACGACCCGGCGCGTCGAGAAGCTGCCGCCATCGCTGATTCTGTCCACTTCGTAAATGATCGGCACCGCCGGATCGCCGGCGCGTAAAAAATAGGCATGGAGCGAATGGGCGGCGCGGCCCTCTACCGTCCGATTGGCCGCGACCAGGGCCTGGCCGATCACCTGACCGCCAAAAACGCGCTGCCAGCCCACCTGCGGGCTCAAGCCCCGATAGAGGTTATGTTCCAGCGGCTCGAGATCGAGAATCGATAGAAGTTCGTCGAGGGCGGCGCTCATGAGGGGCCTCTTTCGGAAGTCTTAAACTAGGCCCGTTTAGCAGGTTGGAGCGTTCTCGTGGAAGTTGGAGTACGTGGTGCGCCTTGGCACCTTCGCCTATAGCAAGGGGATGGATAGGAAGGTCTATGGCACGCTCGCGGAAGGTCAACGATAGGCATGGCATCATCATCGCGGGTGGCGGCTTCTCCGGAGGCGTGCTCGCGCTGGCGTTGGCCGAGTGCGCGCCGGCGGGCTTCCGCGTGGCGCTCGTCGATGCCACGCCCCAAAAGGCAGTAGAGCAAACAGACGCGAGAGGCTTGGCACTCTCCGCGGCGGCCAAGAGCCTCCTCGAAGCGATCGGCCTTTGGCCCGAGCTCGCGTCTGACGCGCAAGCCATCGACTCCATCGAGATCACCGACAGCCCGTTGAACGCGAGTCTGCGTCCGCATTTTCTCTGCTTTGACGAAGAGATGAAGGCGGATGCGCCGCGCGCCTATCTCGTCGAGGCGGGGACGCTCCTCAAGACGATTTCGGACGCTGTTGCCTCCGACAGTTCCATCGATGTGTTCGCGCCGGACAGCGTCGTGACATACGAGACCGATGCCTTCAGCGTGCAGGTGCGTCTTAAGAGCGGCATGGAATTATGTGCACCGCTTCTCGTCGCCGCCGACGGGAAGCGCTCGAGCCTCAGAGAGCGGGCAGGCATTAAATGCATCGGCTGGTCCTATCCGCAGCAGGGCATTGTGGTCACGGTCGCCCATGAGCGCCCCCATCACGGCCAAGCCGTGCAGCATTTCCTTCCCGCGGGTCCCTTCGCCATTCTTCCGCTGAAAGGCAATCGCTCGTCCATCGTGTGGACGGAAGACAAGGCCAGGGCCGAAACGCTGATGAAAGGAAGCGACGACGCGTTCATCGCGGAGCTCACGCGGCGGTTCGGGCACCGCCTTGGCCGTATCACGCTCGAAGGTCCGAAGCAGGCCTTTCCGCTAGACTTTCAAATGGCCCGGGCCTTTGTCGGCGAGAGGCTCGCGCTGATCGGCGACGCCGCCCATGTCGTTCACCCGCTCGCAGGCCAAGGTCTCAATATCGGCCTGCGCGATGTGGCCGCTCTCACGGAGACGATCGTCGACGCGTTACGGCTCGGCCTCGACATCGGCTCCGCCACGACGCTTGAGCGCTATCAACGCTGGCGTCGTTTCGACAGCGCTTTCTCAGGCACGGTGATGGATGGCTTGAACCGGCTGTTCTCGAACGACAACGCGCCGCTTCGCGCCATCCGCGATCTTGGGCTTGGTCTTGTCGACCGCGCGCCGGGACTGAAGCGGCTTCTCGTGCGCGAGGCTGCCGGCGCGACCGGCAATGTCCCGCGTCTGATGAAGGGCGAAGGACTGTAGCCGCGTGATAGGCGACCGAACGATGCCGGTGAGCTTCGCCACCCGATTCGCCCCCTCGCCCACGGGACTTCTCCATCTCGGCCACGCCTTTTCCGCGCTGACGGCTTGGGAGGCGGCGAAAGTGGCGGACGGGCAATTCCTCTTGCGGATCGAGGACACCGACCGTACGCGGGCGCGGCCCGAGTACGAGGCGGCCATTTTCGAGGATCTGGCTTGGCTGGGCCTCTCGTGGCCCGAGCCGGTTTGGCGGCAATCGGAACGGGTCGGCGTCTATTCAGGCGCGCTGGAGCGTCTTGGCGATCTCGGACTCACTTATCCCTGCCGTTGCACGCGCGCCGACATCCGCGCCGCGCTTTCGGCGCCGCAGGAGGGCTCCAACAATACGGTCTATCCCGGCACCTGCCGCGGCCGCTCCATGTCGGAATGCGCGCCGGGCGACGCCATCCGGCTCGATCTCGGCCGGGCACTGTCGCTTCTAGGGGATCAGACACTCACTTGGCGCGAGACCGGCGCCGCCCATGCCGGAACGCATGCGCTTGACGAAGAGGCGATGCAGAGTGGGATCGGCGACGTGGTTCTGGGGCGCAAGGATATTGGTGTTGCGGCCTATCACCTGTCGGTGGTGGTCGATGACGCGGCGCAAGGCATCACCCATGTCATTCGCGGCGAGGACCTCTTGGGGGCGACGCCGATCCACCGGCTTTTGCAAGCGCTGCTCGATTTGCCGGTGCCGGTCTGGCATCACCACGCGCTCATTCGCGATGAAGCGGGCAAGCGTCTCGCCAAGCGCAACGACGCTTGCGCGATCCGGACCTATCGCGAAGCGGGGCGGCCGCCCGAGGAGGTGCGGGAGATGGTCGGCGTGGAGCGTGTGATCGGCGGCTAGCTCTCGTCGAGCTTGCGGGCTTCATCGGGCAGCATGATGGGGATACCGTCGCGAATGGGAAAAGCGAGACCCGCTGCCCGGCTGATCAGCTCCTGGCGTTCTGCGTCATAGGCGAGAGATGTCTTGGTCAGCGGACAGACCAGGATCTCGAGAAGCTTGGGATCGACGCGGCGTTCCGCCGTGCCGGTACTGTTGTCGTCTTGTGTCACTGGATCGATGTTCCCGAACCGTCGTCGCGCGACGCGAGCTCCATTTCGGCCAATGCCACCAATGCTTCCGCGCGTTCCGGAAGAGTTTTCGCCTGTAGCAAGGCTTGCTTCTCTTCGGGCCCATAGGGGCTCAGGATCGCCAGCGTATTCACCAGCCGCTCGTTTGTCGCGCTGTTGATGCGTTCCCAGTCGGCGCTGAGATTGTTCGCTTCGAGATAGGAGCGGAGCGTCTCCAAGAGGCGAGGGCGGTCCACCGCGTCCTCACCATGGCCGCTGATGAAGTCGTCCGCATAGGATGAAAAATCGACGTCCCACATGCGGAACGGCGTATCCGAAGGAATCTCTTTGCCGAGCGTGAAACGCGCCACGCCGAACAGCGAGATCATCATGCGGCCTTCCTCGGTCTCGTCGAAGGCGGTGATCCGCCCGGCGCAGCCGACCGCGCGCAAGGGGACGTCCTTGCCTTCGGGAGACTCGTCCGAGCCGGTGTCGGGGTCCGGTTGCACGATGCCCAGCAGCCGGTGATTGGCGAGCGCGTGTTCGATCAGCGCCAGATAGCGCGGCTCGAACACGTTCAGCGTCAATGTCGCGCGCGGCAGCAAGATTGCCCCACGCAGCGGGAAGACCGGCAGCATCTCCGGCAGATCGGCGGCATTGCGATAGCGATCGTTCACGCACGCGCTCCCTGATGCCTAAGCGAACAGCAAGGACGACAGCTTCTGACGCCCCGCGGCGGTCACCGGGTCGGCCGGCCCCCAGGCATCGAAAAACTGTATGAGCTGCTTGCGCGCCGCATCGTCGTTCCAGGCGCGGTTCTTGGCGACCAGCGTCAGCAGTTCATCGAGCGCGCTCTGACGGTCACCCTTGGCATTGAGCGCGAGCGCGAGATCGAAGCG
>NZ_LPWD01000232.1 GCF_001723295.1 Methyloceanibacter marginalis | reverse complement strand
CCGCGGCTCGCGGCAGAACTATGCGCGGCTGGGAGGAGAAAGGTCGGCGCGAACGGCGATCGATGCCGGCCTTGCCGCGTTCATCGCCGAGCAGCGGTTCTTTCTATTTGCGACCGCGAGCCGGGACGGCCAACCCTACATCCAGCACCGCGGCGGACCGCCAGGCGTCTTGCATGTGCTCGATCACAACACGCTCGCCTTCGCCGACTTTTCCGGCAACCGGCAATATATCTCGACCGGCAATCTTGAGGAGAACCCGCGTGCGATGCTCTTTCTCATGGACTACCGCAATCGCCGGCGGGTGAAGATCTGGGGCCGCGCGCGCGTCGTCGAGAATGACCCGGCGCTGATCGAAAGCCTCATGCCGGCGGACTATACGGCACGCGGCGAGGCCGCAGTCCTGTTCACGGTCGACGCCTGGGACGTGAACTGCCCGCAACACATTCCGCAAATGGTGTTCGCCGATGATGTCGCCGCGCTCGAAGAGCGCATCGCGGCCCTCGAGAACGAGAATAAGCGCTTGCGCGAGACCGCCGCCGCCGGGCCGTAACGGACATCACTCGGCTGCCGCGCCGGCCTGAACAGCCAGCCGAGCACCGCCGCCGCCACGAGCGCGCCCGCGATCTCGGCTACGAGGAAGCCGGGGACGTCCGCGGGCGCGATTCCCGAGAATGTGTCGCTGAGCGCCCGCGCGATGGTCACCGCCGGGTTGGCGAAGGAGGTGGACGAGGTGAACCAATAGGCGCTCGTGATGTAGAGACCGACAGCCGGCGCGATCGCCGCCATATTGAAGCGGACGCAGCCGAGAATGGTGGCGATCAAGCCGAACGTGGCGATGAACTCGCCGGCCCACTGACCGACACCGGTGCGGGCGGTCTGCGAAAGTTGCAGCGGCTCGAGGTCGAACATCAGATGGGCCACGATCGCGCCGAGGCAGCCGCCGACGATCTGCACCGCGATGTAAGCGAGCGTGTCGGTACGCGACAGCGCCCCGCGCAGCCACATCACGAGACTCACCGCCGGATTGAAATGGGCGCCCGAGACCGAGACGAAGATGGTGATGATGACGAACAGCACCGCGCCGGTCGGCAGTGTGTTGCACAGAAGCGCCAGCGCGTCGTTTCCCCCGGCGAGGCTCTCGGCCATGATGCCGGAGCCCACGACCGCCATCACCAGAAAGAACGTGCCGAGCGCCTCGGCCGCGAGCCGCCGCGTCAGATCGAAGTGCATTCGTCCCTGCCCCCTCGTCCCTTACTCACTTCGTCATGGCCGGGCGTGTCCCGGCATCCACGTCTATCGCCGTGCAACTCGCTAAATCGTGGATGCCCGGCACAAGGCCGGGCATGACGAGTGAATGCTGAAGCAGCGTCAGCAATAACCGATGCCCGCCTGCGCGGGCATGACAATTTTACGACGACTATCAGCAGCAACTCGATTTGGTGTTCTCTCCTTGCGCCGGCGCCGTCTCGTTGAACGGCAGCGACGTGCCGCAGCCGGCGAAAATCCCGTAATGGGTCGAGAAATCGCCGACGAAATCGAAATAGGAATGAAACCGCGTGCCGGCCAGCATACGCCAGGTGTTGCCGCACACCGGAAACACTTTGCCGCGCTCGATGACGTGATGGCCGTCGAGCTCGAAGGCCTGGTCCTGCTCGGGCACGCCGCCGCGATAGACGACCGCCTGACCGTAATCCTCGCACGCGCT
>NZ_LPWD01000231.1 GCF_001723295.1 Methyloceanibacter marginalis | reverse complement strand
AACTCCCTCCCCTGGAAGGGGGAGTGTCGGGGTGGGGGTCGTTGCAACGTTGCGGTTGGACCCCCACCCGGCGCGCGAAACGCGCGCCGACCTCCCCCTTTCAGGGGGAGGGATTGCTATCTCCTCGGCTAATTTAGCCCAATAGACACGAGCCGCTACTCGCCGGGCGGGAGGTCCGGCGCATCGTCCGGGACCGGGTTCCGCTCCAGATCGGCGATCAGCGTCTCCATCTCGCCGATCTCGCGGACCTGGGCCTCGATGATCTCGTCGGCGAGCTCGCGCACCCGCGGATCGTGGATTTGGGCGCGGCGGCTGGTCATGATCGCAATGGAGTGATGGGGGATCATCGCCTTCATGTAGGACACGTCGTCGACCGTCTCCTGGCTGCGCACCAGCCATAAGGCGCCGGCGAACAGCACGACACTGGCCACGGCGATAGCGATATTGGCTTTGCTGCTCTTGTACATGTTCAGCATGAAGGCGAGCATGACCACGGCCATGGCGGCGCCCATGACGACCGCCATCCAGGCGCGGGTCTGGCTGAACCAGACATGGTCCAGCGCGTAGGTGTTGAGATACATCAGACCGAACATGACGATCGTCGCGGTGACGATCATGGCCCCGAAACGGTCATAGCTCATCGGTCTCTCTCCACGCGGTAGTTCATTGCCGTGAAAACGCATAGAACCAACGCACTACATGCAGAGAGGTTTCAGGAGGATCCCGCACGCACCTTGCGTCACCCCCGGGCTTGTCCCGGGGGTCCAATAGGGCGTTTCCTTCGGATATGCGCCAGTTCTACGTCTACATTCTCGCCAAGCATCGCCATGGGGCTCTCTACATTGGCGTGACGAACGATCTGATCCGCCGAGTCTACGAGCACCGCGAGGGCTTGGCCCCAGGGTTCACTAAATGGCAGGGCATCAAACAGCTGGTCTATTATGAGCAGCACGCGACGGCGGCGACGGCCATTCAACGCGAAAAGACGATGAAAGGCTGGCCCCGCGCGTGGAAAATCCAGACAATTGAAGAGTTAAATCCGACGTGGACGGATCTCTATGAAGAGATTTGCCGATAGGCTCTATTGGATGCCCGGAACAAGTCCGGGCATGACGAAGGATGAGCAGGTTCGAGCGTGCAGTCCCAATGGCTGTGGTTGATGTCGGGGGCGCGGGCCTCGACGCCGTGATCGCGGGCGCAACGCACGATCTGCGCCGGGGCGTAGAAGCCCATTGGTTGCGAATTGAGCAGCGCGCAGGCGAAGACGGCCGGGTAATGGCACTTGATCCAGGCCGAGACATAGACCAGATGGGCGAAGCTCGCGGCGTGGCTTTCGGGAAAACCGTACTCGCCGAAGCCCTTGATCTGGTTGAAGCAGCGTTCGGCGAAATCCGGCGGATAGCCGCGCGCGGTCATGCGGCCGACCATCTTGTCTTGGAGTTTGCCGATGGTGCCGCGCCGCCGGAACGTGGCCATGGCGCGGCGGAGCTCGTTCGCCTCGGGGCCCGAGAATTTCGCCGCCACCATGGCAAGCCGCATGGCCTGCTCCTGAAACAGCGGCACGCCCATGGTCTTGCCGAGCACCTGGTGCAGCTCGTCATGGGGGCCATGATCCGGATGGGGCGAGGGGAACGCGACCGGCTCGGCGCCGGAGCGGCGGCGCAGATACGGGTGCACCATGTCGCCCTGGATGGGCCCCGGGCGGACGATGGCGACCTCGATGACGAGATCGTAGAAGCATCTGGGTTTCAGCCGCGGCAGCATGTTCATCTGGGCGCGGCTCTCCACCTGGAACACGCCGATGGAGTCCGCTTTGCACAGCATGTCGTAGACGGCCGGGTCGTCGCGCGGCACCGTGGCGAGCGAGATGTCCTCCCCGTAATGTGCTTTCAGCAGCGCGAAGGCCTTGCGGATGCAGGTGAGCATGCCGAGGCCGAGCACATCGACCTTCAACAGCCCAAGGGCGTCGAGATCGTCCTTGTCCCATTCGATGAAGGTGCGGTCGTCCATGGCCGCGTTGCCGATGGGAACGACCTCGGATAGGGGCCCGCGGGTCAGCACGAAGCCGCCCACATGCTGGGAGAGATGGCGGGGAAAGCCGATCAGCTCGTGGGCGAGCTCGAGGCAGCTTGCGAGCAGCGGGTCGGAGGGATCGAGTCCCGCCTCGCGCACAAATTTCTCGGGCAACGATGAATTGCTCAAACCCCAGATCGTGGTGGCCAGCGCCGCGACCGTGTCCTCGGAGAGGCCGAGCGCCTTGCCGACCTCGCGCACGGCGGAGCGGCCGCGATAGGAGATGACGGTCGCCGCCAAGCCGGCGCGGTCGCGGCCGTAGCGCGCGTAGATATATTGAATCACCTCCTCGCGGCGCTCGTGCTCGAAGTCGACGTCGATGTCCGGCGGCTCCTTGCGCTCGGGCGAGACGAAGCGCTCGAACAGAAGATCGATCTCGGTGGGATCGACATTGGTGATGGCGAGGCAATAGCAGACGGCGGAGTTGGCGGCGGAGCCGCGGCCCTGGCAGAGAATGCCGAGGCCGCGCGCGTAATGCACGATGTCGTGGACGGTGAGGAAATAGGGCGCGTAATCGAGCTCGGCGATCAGCGCGAGCTCTTTCTCAAGCGTCTTGCGCACGTGTCCGGGGATCCCGTCCGGGAAGCGCCAGGCCGCGCCCTCCCAGGTGAGTTCCTCGAGATGCGATTTCGGGGTCTTGCCGTGGGGGACGGGCTCGTCCGGATATTCGTATTTCAGCTCGTCGAGGGAGAAAGTGCAGGCATCCGCGATCTCGATGGTGCGTTCGAGCGCCGCCTCATGACCTCTGAACAGCCGCGCCATCTCGTTTGGCGCTTTCAGGTGCCGCTCCGCATTGGCTTCGAGGCGGAAGCCGGCTTCCGTGATCGTGCATTTCTCGCGGATACAGGTGAGCACGTCCTGCAAGGGGCGGCGGTGGGGCGCGTGATAGAGCACGGCACCTGTGGCGACGAGCGGCGTTCGCGTGTGTGCCGCCAATTGGGCGAGCTTCGCGATGCGGGCTTTGTCGTCGCCGCGATAAGAATGACTTGCGGCGAGGTAGAGCGGCGTGCGGGAGGGAAGCGTCTGTTTGATACGCAGGAGGTGTGATTCGAACGAGCGTGACTCTTTCTCCCTCCCCCTGAAAGGGGGA
>NZ_LPWD01000230.1 GCF_001723295.1 Methyloceanibacter marginalis | reverse complement strand
CGGCGGGTCGGGCGGGTCATGTCGGTCGGGCATACCGGCGTCGTCCATCGGAATTTCCTCCGGTGGCGGCGTGTTGTCTGTGGACATGTCGTCCGCTGGCGCTTCCATCGGGGGTGTTTCGGCGGCGGGCTGCTCGGCCGCTGGTTGTTCCAGCTTGTCCATCTTGCGCCCGTCTCGCTGTCATCCGCGCCCAAAAGAAACGCCGCAATCACAAAGCCAATCACGATGCCGCCCAAGACGATGAACAGAAATGCGCGGCTGCTTGGATTGTGTTGAGCCATGTGGAGTCCTCCCTTGGCCGATCACTATCGACGTCATGCGACTTACGATCGGCTAATCCGAGCCTATCGGCGATTCGAGGCCCGGTCGAGGGCGCCGGTACGGGGCCACAGGCGGTCGAGCACGGGGCTCAACGCGGCGGCCACGAGAAAGTTCACGATCACGGAGTAGAGCGCCGCGTATCCGGGCAAGGTGACGCCGAAGATCTCGAGGGGATAGATCGACGACACGAACCCGCGTGTGGCCGCCATGTAGGTGCCCAGCGCCGTGCCCACGGCCCAGCCCAGGAGCAGCGCATGGGCGTTGACGCTGCGCGTGAACAGCCCGAGCAGGATCGGCGGCAGGAGCTGAATGATCCAGATGCCGCCCAGCAGTTGCAGCTGGATGGCGTAGGCTTGCGGGATGGCGAGAATGAAAAGCACCGCGCCGACCTTCACCACGAGGGAGACGATCTTCGCCATGCGCGCCTCCTCGGCGTCGGTGCAATCGGGGCGCCAATATTCCTTGTAGAGGTTGCGCGTGAAGAGATTGGCGCAGGCGATCGACATGATCGCCGCGGGGACCAGTGCCCCGATGGCGATCGCCGCGAAGGCGACGCCCACGAACCAAGAGGGGAACATGTCGAGGAACAGCGCCGGTACGGCGAAGTTCGCGCCGAATTGTTCGAAGCCCGCCGCATGAAGCGGGTTCTGACCGACGCCGGCGGCAATGGCCATGTAACCGAGCAGCGCGATCAGGCCGAGCACGAACGAGTAGGCGGACAAGGCCGCGGCGTTGCGCCGGATCACCTTGCCGCTCGACGCGCTCAAGATCCCGGTCATGGAATGCGGATAGAGAAACAGCGCCATGGCGGAGCCCAGCGCGAGGGTGAAATAGGCGCTGTAGCTGCCGAGCGTATTGCCGGACGGCGACGTGAGGAGGAGCTTCTCCTTTGGGATACTTGCGAAGATCGCGCCATAGCCGCCGAGCTTTGCCGGGATGATGACGATGGCGGCGAAGATGGTGATGAAGATGAGCAGGTCCTTCACCACGGCGATGAGCGCCGGGGCGCGTAAGCCGCTCGTATAGGTGAAGGCGGCGAGGATAATAAAGGCGATGATCAGCGGCAGATGGCCGGTGAAGCCGCCCGCGGGGAAGCCGAGCGCGCCGATCACGACCTCCATGCCGACGAGTTGAAGCGCGATGTAGGGCATCGTCGCCAGAAGCCCGGTCAGCGCCACCGCGAGCGCCAGCAGCCGCGAATCGAAACGGTCGCGTATGTAGTCCGCGGCGGTGACGTGACCGCGCTCGCGCGCGATGGTCCACAGCCGCGGGAACACCAGGAACAGGATCGGATAGATCATGATCGTGTAGGGCACGGCAAAGAAGCCCATGGCGCCCACGCCGTAGACGAGCGCCGGAACGGCGATGAAGGTGTAAGCCGTGTAGAGATCGCCGCCGAGCAGGAACCAGGTCACCACGGTGCCGAAGCGCCGGCCGCCAAGCCCCCATTCATGCAGCAGGTTGAGATCGGCTTTCCGCCAGCGCGCGGCGATGAAGCCCACCCAGGTCACGAACAGGAACAGCGCCACGAAGACGCTCGCCGCGGTGACGTTGAAGCTCACAGGATGTCTCCCGGAGTTCCGGACGAGTCGATCTCCTCGGACGCGCCGTCCGTCGTGCGCGTGACCCGCGTTTCGAGGAGATAGACGGCCACCACCACGGCGGCACCCAGAAGGATCGCTGCGAGCTGGTACCAGTAGAAGAAGGGAATGCCGCCGAGGGTCGGCTCGATGCGGTTATAGAACGGGACGTAAGCGACGAGCAGGAAGGGGATGATCAGCAGAAAGCGCGGCCAATGGCGCAGGAGGCGCGATTTCTTTCCCTTTCCGGCCATGATCCATCCCCCGTCCCGTCCTTGGACCGGGCGGACCTTACTGAAGCTTGCGGGGAATCGCGACGGGGTATTTTCGCGAGCAGCCTCGTCGGTTCCGTAAGCGGCGCTGCGGCGAAACATCCGGGCGAAAATGCCCTTGTTTGTTGACCTCCCCGGCTCAGCGGCTCATATGGTCGCTTGGTGAGAGCGCGTAGCTCAGCCGGTAGAGCATCTGACTTTTAATCAGAGGGTCCTGGGTTCGAGTCCCAGCGCGCTCACCATCTTGATCTAGGACTTCTACCCTTCTGCCCGCCCGCTAGACGCGTTTCTGGACCGACGCAGCGTCGCGTTGAGAGAAATCCACAAGGCGTGGGAACAACGGGGTGGGACGTGCGTTCACTCGACTGGGCGTTGGTGCTGCATTCTTCCCCCCCCCCCCGACGGTTCCCCCCGCCGTCAGCCTTAAGCAGCGCCACGCCCTGCCCCTTTTCCTCGAGCCTGGGTCACGCCTGGGCTCTTTTTGTCCGGGGCTTCCGCTCGCGCGAAAAAGAAGCCCGGCTGGAGACCGGGCTTCGGGGGGCGTTCACTCGCTCACTACATCCGAACGGGGCGACGAGGGGCTAG
>NZ_LPWD01000229.1 GCF_001723295.1 Methyloceanibacter marginalis | reverse complement strand
GCCTAAATCGGTCCATCTTAGTAAGTAAGGCTTTGATCTTCGGAATTTTCCGCACCCCCGTGCCGTCGCGCGCGAGGGTGCATCGCAACTAAGGAGACTGACACATCGTAAGACGGCCCATGAAGCTTGCCCCAAACAAGGGCGGCCCCCGTATTAACGAGGGCATCGACACTCCAAAAATCCAGCTCATTGACGCCACCGGCGAGAATGTCGGCGTGGTCGACATCGAAGATGCACGCGAGCGCGCCGTGGAGGCGGGCCTCGACCTGGTCGAGATCTCACCCAACTCCGAGCCGCCGGTCTGCAAGATTCTGGATTACGGCAAATACAAATATCAGGCGCAGAAGAAGGCCGCCGAGGCGCGCAAGAAGCAGCGCACCGTCGAGATCAAAGAGATCAAGATGCGGCCCAATATCGACACGCACGACTACGACGTGAAGATGCGCTCGATGAACCGGTTCTTCGAGGAAGGTGACAAGGTCAAGGTGACGTTGCGCTTTCGGGGCCGCGAGATGGCCCACCAGGACCTCGGCGTCCAGCTGCTCAACAAGGTGAAAGTCGACACCTCGACGATCGCCAAAGTAGAGTCGGAGCCGCGGCTGGAAGGGCGCCAGATGGTCATGATTCTCGCCCCACGCTAGGGCCTAGACGCTTGCCATAGAGGCCGAAATCCCTCTATAACCCGCCCTTCAAGGAGCCGCCCGGCAGGGCATGCCGTGGCGGCTCGCATGCTTTCCATCAGCAATTTCAAGAACGCCGGGCAGGCTTCAAGCCAGCACCGGCCTAAAAGGAAGCCAAATGCCCAAGCTCAAGACGAAGAGCGGTGCCAAAAAGCGATTCAAGGTTACGGCCACCGGCAAGGTGACATGCGCCGCTGCGGGCAAGCAGCACGGCATGATCAAGCGGACCAACAAGTTCATCCGGGATGCCCGGGGGACCATGGTCCTTGCCGAAGAAGACGCCAAGGTCGTGAAGAAATACTTCCTCCCTTACGGCCGATAGGGCCTGAGGCGAGACCAGCTTAAGGAGCACTGCTATGTCCCGTGTGAAACGCGGCGTTACCGCCCATGCCCGGCACCGCAAGGTGCTGACCAAGGCCAAGGGCTATTACGGCCGCCGCAAGAATACCATTCGCGTTGCCAAGCAGGCGGTGGAGAAGGCCGGCCAATACGCCTATCGCGACCGCAAGGTGAAGAAGCGCACCTTCCGCAGCCTGTGGATCCAGCGCATCAACGCCGCCGCGCGCGC
>NZ_LPWD01000228.1 GCF_001723295.1 Methyloceanibacter marginalis | reverse complement strand
TACGGCGCGCCACATGCGCGTAAGGCGCATGCTTTTTTGCGGCATCTTTTTAGAGCCTCGTATCGCCGCTTATCACCAGTGGCACAGACGCGGTGCAAGGAGAGCACGCATCTCACCCGACGGCCCACGCGTTACAGCGCAGGCGGGCGAACTGGAGACCCCCGAGGCCGGTCCGTTAAACCATGACGCGGCGATCCGGGCCTATCGGGAATTTTGCTTCCGAGACATCCCTTCCGTACCGCGCCACCTCGGGCGCCGCACCCCGTCCCGCCATCACGAACGTCTCATGAAAACGCCCCTTCAACGGACGAGGTGATCGCATTGTACTTGAGGTTTTGAGGCCGGGCATAAGACGGGGATAGGCACCCCTCTTTTGCGTCACCCCCGGGCTTGTCCCGGGGGTCCAATTGAGCTTCTCCACTTGCCGCTCCGCTCTATTGGATGCCCGGCACAAGGCCGGGCATGACGAAGGAGAGTGGGCGCCTGCGCGGGGACGAGCGGGCGAGAGCGGGAACAGGCGTCGCCGCTGGGCGTCACCCCGGCGAAAGCCGGGGTCCAGTCTTCGTTTCGCTTCGCGCACTGGATACCGGCTTACGCCGGTATGACGAGGATTGGCGCAACCGCTGAGCTAGCCGGCGATCTTGGAGAAGTCGGCGACCGTCTGGGTGGTGGCGCGGATGCGGTTCAAGAGCCGCAAGCGGTTCTCGCGCAGCTTCGGATCTTCGGCGTTGACCGTCACCGAATCGAAGAAGGCATCGACGGGCTCGCGCAAGAGCGCCATGGCGCCCATGGCCGCTTCGAAATCCTCATTCTCGACGGCGGACGCCGCGGCCTTCTCGACCTCGTCGACAGCTTTGGCGAGCGCCTTCTCTTGCGATTGCTCCAGAAGCGCAGGATCAGGCGCTTGATCGTATGAGCGGCCGTCCTTCTTCTCCTCGATGCGGAGGATGTTCATGGCGCGTTTGGCGCCGGCCAAAAGATTTGCGCCGTCGTCCGTTTCGAGGAAGCGGCCAAGCGCCTCGACACGGGCGACGATCATCAGGAGATCGTCACCGCCGAGCGCGAACACGGCGTCGACCAGATCATGCCGGGCGCCCTGATCGCGCAAATAGACTTTGAGGCGGTCGGCGAAGAAGTCGAGCAGGCTCTGTGCGATCTCCCTCCACTCTATCGTCATCACCGGGCTTGTCCCGGTGATCCACGTCTTTCTTCTTGGCCAATCGTGGATGGCCGGGCCAAGCCCGGCCATGACGAGGTGTGAGTGAAATTGCTGCCGCAAGGGCAGCCTGACCCCGTTCTCCAGCACGATGCGGATGACGCCGAGAGCGGCGCGGCGAAGTGCGTAGGGGTCTTTCGAGCCGGTCGGCTTCTCGTCGATGGCCCAGAAGCCCACAAGCGTGTCTAGCTTGTCGGCCAGCGCCACGGCGATGGCGATGGGCGCGCGGGGCACGTCGTCGTTGGGACCGACCGGTTTGTAATGGGCGGCGATGGCGTCGGCGACGGCGGGGTTCTCTTTCTGATCCAGCGCGTAGTAGCGGCCCATCACGCCTTGCAGCTCGGGAAACTCGCCGACCATGTCGCTGACCAGATCGGACTTGGCGAGAATGGCGGCGCGCTCGGCGAGATCGGGATCGGCGCCGACCAAGGGCGCGATCTCGCGCGCCAGATGGAAGATGCGCTGCACGCGCTCATATTGGTTGCCGAGCTTCTCGTGGAAGGTGATCTCCTTAAGCTTGGGCACCCAATCTTCCAGCGAGCCCTTGCGGTCCTGGTCGTAGAAGAACTTGGCGTCGGCGAGACGCGCGGCGATGACGCGCTCATTGCCTTGGGTGATGGCCCGGCCGCGATCCTCCGCCTTCAGATTAGCGACCAGCATGAAGCGGTTGGCGAGCGCATCGCCCTTTTTCAGAGAAAAGCATTTCTGATGCGCCTTCATCGACGTGGCGAGCACTTCCGGCGGCACGCTCAAGAAATCCTCGTCGAAGGCGCCGATCAGCGGCACGGGCCATTCGGTGAGGCCGGCATTCTCGGCGAGCAGCGCCTCGTCATCGACCAGCGTCAGCCCTTCCTTCTCGGCGAGCTTGTGTGCACCTTTTGAGATCGTCGCGGCGCGCTCGTCCGAATCGAGAATGACGAAGGCGTCTTTCAGCTTCGCCGCATAATCCTTGAAGCTCTTCACGGCGAAGGGCTTGGGCGCCATGAAGCGGTGGCCGCGCGTCTTGTTGCTGCTTTCGATGCCGTCGATGTCGAACGCCACCACCTTGCCGTCGAGAATGCAGAGCACGGAATGGAGCGGCCGAACCCACTTGAGCCATTCTTCGACAACAATATAGTCCCCTTCTTCAGTGACCAAATAATCACCCTCTTCGGTCACCAGTCGGCTCACGTGTTTTTCGCCCCAGCGCATGGACTTGGGCCATGGAAAGTTCTTAACGATCTCGGGTACGATCTCGGCCACTACCGCATCAGTGGTGCGTCCAACCTTTTTGACCCTGGCAAAATAATAGTCGTGCTTCTTGATCTGCCGGATTTCCAGTTGGTCCACACCGGTTAACCCCACGGACTTCAGGAAGCCCTCAATGGCCATGGAAGGCGAGTCGACTTTCGGCCCCTTACGTTCCTCCTCCCTGTCGGGGCAGCGCTTCGGCAAACCGTCGACGACCGCGGTGAGCCTGCGCGGCGTGGCGAAGGTCTTGATCTCGGAAAATTCGAGACCGGCGACTTTCAGTTTGTCGGCGAGCAGACGCGCAAGGTCCTCGCGCGCTCTGGCTTGCATGCGGGCCGGGATTTCTTCGGAGAAGAGTTCGAGCAGGAGTTCGGCCATCGCTCAATCCCTCCCCGCAGGCGCGAGGTCTTGACCGAAACCGATGTCGTGCTCGTCAAGATCCTGGATGCCGAACTCAAGAACACCGTAAGGCTTTTCGCCGAGCATAGTCAATGTGGGCGCCGCGCTCCTTCAGCTCCTCGTACATGGCGCGCGCATCGTCGACCCAGAAATAGGCGTTCCACATCTGGTTC
>NZ_LPWD01000227.1 GCF_001723295.1 Methyloceanibacter marginalis | reverse complement strand
ATGTCGATCCGCGCGCCGTTCGGACGTTTGGCTCGGCGCCGCGGGACCTTTCGGCCCCTTGGTCACGCGCTTTGTCCCCATGGTTGCCCACAAAGCCGGCGCCGCGACCTGACCACGGCCCTTATTTATCGTCGCGTTGCTACGACGTGGCCCCTGCCTTGGCCAGGCTGGAACCAGCTAGCGGTGGGATCAGAGGCGCGAAGGACCCTGTCGGCCCTGCCGCACGGTACTGCGGCGAAACCGCCAGACCGTGGTACTCCGCGTCTACTTTTCCCGCCGCCTTCAGCCGCCCATGGCACTGGACGACCTCGGGCTTGCCTTGCCCTTGCGAGCCTTTCGATCATTTCCCGGTGTCTTCGAATTTCTCCGCCGACACCTTCCACAACCGGCCAACTCACATTTAGGAGGATACATCTCCGCATTCGCCACGCATCAGCCACGCGACGATTATCCCCGTTATCCACCGGGGCGTGAAAAGTTCGAGCACTTCTGAGTCTCTGCGTGTGGCCCCCGGACACGCCGGGCACCTTGCCGCAGGGCGTGGCGAAAGCCCAGAAACGCGCCGGTTTGCGAAGCCCGACGCCGTTTTTCTGACCTATCCCGGGGGCTATGGTAAACAGGTGATGAAGGGGGTTTTTAACTCATGCGGCGTCTCGTGGACAGGGCGGTAGCATTCGTACCGGGCCTTCGCGCTTGACCGCCGGGAGCCGTTTGCGCCTGGCCGTCCTGACCGCAAGCGCAGCCCTGGTTGCGCTTGGCGCCGGCGCGCTCTTGGTTCTTGGTGACAGCACCGCACCGAAATCCGTCACGGAGGCCAGGCCCGGGGGCGAAACGGTCATCGCCAAATTTGCGCAAGCCAAGACCCAAACAAGTCTGTTCGCCGAGCCCACGCCCGTGAACCGGCTCTTGTCCATGGCTCTGGCGCCGATGCCGACCATCGCGCCGCCGCGCAAGGAGGAGCCGAACCTCGCGGGACTGAGCGAGATCCCGCAGGAACTGATCTGGAACCGTCCGGAAAAAAAAGAGGACGGAAAGCAGAGAGCGTCTTTCGCGAAGTTCTCGAACGCGCAAGAGCAGTTGCCTTGGGACGCCGTGGAGCCGGTACCCTTCACGCCGATTGTTGCGGCCAAAGAGCGGACGCCGACCGCGGGCGGTGCGACGACGACTGCGCCTGCGGCGGCGGCGCGCGCGC
>NZ_LPWD01000226.1 GCF_001723295.1 Methyloceanibacter marginalis | reverse complement strand
GCCTATAAGATCGGTGACGCGGTCTTTGTCGGCGACACGCTGTTCATGCCGGACTTCGGCACGGCGCGGGCGGACTTCCCCGGCGGGGACGCCCACAAGCTCTACCGCTCCATCCAGCGGCTGCTCGCGCTACCGCCAACGACGCGGCTGTTCATGTGCCACGACTACAAGTCGCCCGGCCGCGAGGACTACGCCTGGGAGACGACGGTCGCCGAGCAGCGCGCGCATAATGCCCACGTCAAGGAAGGGGTCAGCGAGGATGATTTCGTCGCCATGCGCGAGGCGCGCGACGCAACGCTCGCGGCACCCGAACTGTTGATGCCGTCGATCCAGGTCAATATGCGCGCGGGTCATCTGCCGCCGCCGGATCCGAACGGCATCCAATATTTGAAGATCCCCGTGAAGCTCTCCGCCTGAGGCTCCACGCGCGACGGTGCGGGGCGCAAACAAAAGGCCATCCAGCGTGAACTGGATGGCCTTTTTTGTGCCGTTCTTGCGCTCGTGCGCTCGACGTCTAATAGGCCGAAGCGTAGGCGCCCACGTCGTGGTTATAGATGTCGGGGCGGAAGTTTACTTGGCCGTCCGGGGTCGCCCAGGCGCTGACATAGGCGAGATAGACACCGATGTTCTGGGTCACTTTCACGTCGGCCTGCTGACCGGTGTGCTTCATGCCTTGGATGCTAGCCAAGTTCCAATTCGGGTTCCCGCGTAGGATCCAGGCGACGAGGTGATCCACATTGTGGACGCGCACGCAGCCCGAGCTCTCGAAACGCACCGCCTTGCCGAACAGCCCCTTGAGCGGGGTGTCGTGCAGGTAGACCGCGTCCTTGTTCGGGAAGTTGATCTTCACGAAGCCGAGAGAATTCTCCTCCCAGGGACGCTGGCGGAAATTGTAGGTGTAGACCGCCTCGCCGAACCAATCGATCTGGCGCGGATCGAGCGGGTTGCCCTGCGCGTCGAAGGCTTCCATGTGGTAAGCCGCCAGCATGTCTTGACCACGGGTCGCGAACTCGCGGCCCTTGGGCACGAGATCCTTGTGGATGATGCTCCGTGGCACGTGCCAATAGGGGTTGAAGTTGATGTCGGTGACCCTGCTGGAAAGCTCCGGCGTCGGCCGTTCGATCTTGCCCACCACCGCTGCATGACGCTGCGCCACGCGGCCGCCCTCGACCGCCTCCACTTGCGCCGCCGGAATGTTGACGAGGATGTAGCGCCCGGTTGCTTTCGGCGCGAGATTCTTCAAGCGCTTCAAGTTGGCCTCAAGCTGCGCCAAGCGAACCGTTGCCGGCACGTTCAGCGCTTCAACCGTCGCCTTGGAGTCGATCACGCCCGTCGGCGGCAAACCATGGCGCACTTGGAAGCGCTTCACCGCGGCCACGACCGCCGCGTCGTACTGATCCGGAATGCTCATGCCGACCAAGTCGCCGCCGATCTCGAGCCGGCGATGCAAGGTGACGATCTCAGGACCGCTCGAGCCCGGCTTCATCGCCACGGCCGGCACCGTGGGCCAGCCGCCTTGGGCGACGATCCCCTTGTATTTTTCGATAGCGGCTTTGGTTGCAGCAATGTTCTGCGTGGCGAGCGTGGGCGAGCCAAGCGCCGGATTGACGATCATCGCGACCTCGGGGTCGCCCTGAGGAAGTTCGGATTTGTGAGAGTCGTGGCTTTCCGTTCTCAGCGAAGAGCCGCGCGAGCCGTTGAACAGGCCGCCGAACAGGCCGCCGCCGCCGGAGCTGCCGCCGCCCTGGGGCGCCACCTCCTGGGGCTGCTGCCCGGGCTCCTTGCCTTTGAACCAATTGAAGGGACCGGCGCTGGACGGCTGCATGGTCGCAACCAGAAATGCCGCCGCGAGCCCTGCGGCCGCGATCCGCGATCCGCTCCTGATGACGTCCGTTGAATTGGGCATGCCGCTCCCCGTCGTTGCGGCCCTCGATCCAGGCTTAACTATAAGCGCTTTAGCGCGGCCGCTCTACTCGTTTCGAGCCTGATGAATCCTCACTTGGTGTCAAAAAAACTTTAACCAAGACAGGTGTGCGAAGACATTTCGGTCCGGCGACTGACCTGCTCGGCCGTATTTCACCTTTGGAATGCTTCCCTCAGAAGGCTCTCGCCGCTGCCTCAACCGACTCTCGCGGCTCCCATGTCTCCGACAATGCCCGGGAAATGGGGCGAATTTGGGCTTGTCCCGGCCTCAACGCCAATCGCCCCAGCGGATATCTCCACTGGGGCGAGAAGATCACGAAGATCTGATGCAATTTTTAGAGCTGGTAGCGAATCTGATCGGTCCAGAAGCGCTCCAACCGGATCAGAGCCTTGTTAAGGGTCTCCAGATCGTCCTGGCCGATACCACCCACCTGCTCCAGAGAGCGCAGCTGGCGCTGGAACAAGCCGTTGATGACCTTGGAGACGTCCTGGCCCTTTTCGGTGAGGCTCACCCGCACGGAACGGCGGTCGGTGGTCGAGCGCTCGTGGTTGATGTACCCGGCATCCACCAGCTTCTTGAGATTGTAGGACACGTTCGAGCCGAGATAGTAGCCGCGGCTGGTCAACTCGCCCGCCGTCAGCTCGGCATCGCCGATATTGTAAAGGAGCAGCGCCTGAACGCTGTTCACGTCGGCACGGCCAAGACGCTCGAACTCGTCTTTGATGACATCGAGCAGCAGCCGGTGGAGCCGCTCGACAAGCTTCAAGGAAACCAGATACCGCCCTTTGAGGTCTTCCGCCCCATCGGTGCTCGCATGTGTCCCTATATCCAGGGCTACATTCATCGCCTACCCTCGTTGTTTGTTGTTAAACCCCAACTTGATCGGGACTATAGGCTTGGCCGAGCTAAAATGAGCTTAAGCGAGACGCTTAAGATTGCATGAAATTCTAGTATTAATTCTTGTTGATGTTGGCGCGCTTTGCGTTCATTATCAACGCTTCTTAGGGTCCGGGCTGCCGCTCGTCGAGTTCGAGCTCGCCCTCCACTTGCGTCGAAAATAGACGCTCGATCTCCCGATCATCGACCTCTTCGAGTGTTGCGGGCTGCCAGTCAGGCGCCCGGCCCTTGCCCGCGATGCGCACGTCGATGCCTTCGCGGAAATCATGGGTGGTGACCAGGTGCGAGGCCAGCCGGAATTCCAGCTTCAAGGCCTCTGCCAGCGTCAGGCCATTGCCGACCTGCATCTGCTTAAAGGCGATCTTGAGCGACGTGGGCGATTTCTTGCGGAGTTCCGCCGCGGTCTCCCTGGCCCAGGGTTCGTCCTCACCGTCCTCGGCATCGAGGCGCGCGAGGATTTCCTCAACCGAACCGGCCGAGAACGCGCGGTCGATCATTGGCGTATGGCGCACCAGATCCCCTTCGCCGGGGTCGCGATGGAGACCGTCGAGTAGCCGGTCGATCGGATGATTGTCGGCCAGCGCTTCCTTGATCGTGCCGAACTGAGCGGACGGGATGTAGTGGCTCACGAGCCGCAAGCGGTGGGCGTCCGCGGGGCCGATGCTGGCGCCCGTGAGCGCCAGGTAGGTGCCCATCCAGCCGAACAAGCGCGGAAGGAAATAGGTGCCCCCGATATCGGGGAGAAATCCGATCCCCACTTGCGGCATGGCGAAGCGGTAGCCCTCGCCTGCCACGCAATGGGTGCCAAGCAGCGAAATGCCGACGCCGCCGCCGAAGGCGAGCCCATTGATGAGCGGTACGTTTGGCCGGATGAATTTCTCCAGCACCCAGACATGGCTGTAAGCTGCCCGATAGAATTCGCGGATCGTGTCGGTGGCACCCTGGCTGGTGGGCGTCAGAACTTTGAGATCGCCGCCGCTGCAGAAGACGGTCGGGTGGGAGGACTCCATCACCACGCCGTAAATATGCGGCGCCGGCGCCCAACGCCGGTAATTCGCGCTCAAGGCGTCGAACATCTCGCGCGTGAGCGCGTTCAACCTATCGGGCCGGTCGAGGGTTACAATGCCGGCGCGGTCGTTTTCCTTGAAAGTGATGCCAAGCGCTTCGGACAAAACGGGAAATGCCCCCTACCAAATTCGCCAAAATCGAGCTTTAGAAAGGCTTGGCGCAGCTAGCATCCCGTGGCGCAAACCACAAGCGCAGACGAGAAATGACGCACGCTATGATCCGGGACTTCAAATTTGGGCTCGTGTTCGGACTTGCGCTCGGCCTGGCCGGGTTCGTTGCGGCGGAGACGCAGGCTCAAGAGCCGCTTCCGCCTCTGCCTGATCGGAACCCGGCGCGCAGCGGGGAACCCGCCCGGGACACGGCGCTGCTGCCCGCTCCGGAAGAAAAGCCCAATCTGCCCGGCGACAAGCCTACGGTGGCCTGGACGGATCCCAAGGTCGTCGCCGCACGCGAAGCCTGCGCCGAGATGCTCGCGGGTGTAACGCTCGACTACGAGCAGCTCGACCCGATCAAGAAAGGCCTTTGCGGCGCACCGGCCCCGATCCTGGTGAAGTCGATCGGTGACCCCGCGGTGACGATCTCGCCGCCGGCCACGATGCGATGCACGCTCGCGGTGGCCTCGACGCCTGGCTGAGAGAGACAGTCCAGCCGGCGGCTCCGTGCTTGGCTCGCGCGTCGTCACGCTCCGTAACGCTTCATCCTACAAATGCAGAAACCGCTATGGCGGTGCCAACACGAAGATCAGCGAGCATGCCTTGGCCAACGCCCTCGATATTTCCGAGTTCGTCTTCGACTCGGGGCAGCGCTTCAAGGTGTTGGGGAATTGGCCCTATGGTGCAGTCGCCCGGCCCATCGCACCGGAACCGCCGCTGCCCAATCCGCACCGGGTCGCCGACGCGGCCATCGAGCGTGCCATGGCATCGGAGGAGACGACGGGCGCCATCGTCGCCGTCTCGACCCGCCCCTCCTTCGGCAACGCGCTTGCCGCGGTGACGAGAGTGAAGACCAATCCGTTTGTCAGGCCCACGCCGCCTCCCGTGGCCCAACCGCCGCTGTCGCCACTGCCACGGACCTCGTCCGATTCGGACCGAAAGGTCAGGACCCCGATTGCAGCGGCCAAGTCCAACCCGTTTGTCAGTCCCCTGCCTGCGCCCGGCGCGGCTCTGCCCGCAGAAGAACCAGAGTCTGAGGAGGCGACCTCGGAGCCTTCGCCGCCTCGCAAGCTGCAGCCCGAGGATGCCGCGGCCTTCATGCGGGTCGTCCACAATGATGCCTGCAAGACCTTCGAGACCGTGCTCGGGCCAGCGGCGAACGCAGCCCATAAGGATCATTTTCACTTCGATATGAAAAAACGGCGCTACGTGAAGATTTGCGAATAGGGCCTTTTCGGCGGCAAACCATGTTGGTTGCCGCTCCTGGCAGCGGACGCCTCTGAGTGGTAGCTCCAGGGTTCAGTAAGAGTTGAGGGTTTGCGGCGTGGCCTCACCGTCTAAAGACAAAACCGTTTCCATTGCGCACCGAACGGCGAAGCGCGTCGGCACGCGGCCGCCTGCGCTCAAGTCCGGACTCGACC
>NZ_LPWD01000225.1 GCF_001723295.1 Methyloceanibacter marginalis | reverse complement strand
CGCTGCCGTCCGCAAGCACGATGGGCGCCATGCCGGTATAGACCGGGCGGGGTCACCCAGGCGTCCAATCTCAGAAGCGCCGCGGCGCCGCCGGCCGCGGGCGTGAACGCGGAGTCGAGGCGCGAGCGCATGTCGCCGCCGGCCGCGATGAAGGCGGCGATCAGCGCCAGGAACAGCGCGGAGCGGATCGCGTAAGGATCCTCCCGATCGGTACGCGGGGCAGGCCAAGAGGGTTTCAGCTTGGCGACGAGGCGCGCGAGGCGCTGACGGTGCAGCGTCCAAAGATGGGCGGTCTCTTCGCGCGGTGCGGTGCCGAGCGTGTCCTCATAGGATGAAGCGGGCCGGTGCTTGATCTCGGCGTCGCGCTCGAGACGCCTGAGCGCTTCGGCGCGGCTCGGCAGGGCGATCCTGACGAGCGGCAGGAAGGAGACGATCAGCGCCACGCCAAAAGCGCCGAGCAGGATCTTGTGCGCGATGGGCGGCAGCAGGCTCCAGCCGCCGAGCAGCGTAAACACCAGGAAGCACGACACCACGACGAAGGGCCACAGCAGCCCCTCCCAAGCGCGCTCGGCGAAGAGCGCGAGCCAGCTCAGGCGTACGCGGGTCTCGAAGCGCTTCTTGAGCGCTTTGGCTTCCGCGGCGTCTTTGGTGCTGGTGCTGGAGCTTGTGGGTCTCGCCATGATCCGATTTTTCTAGCACAGGCTCGGCCCATGCCCAGATTACATCACGGTAATTTGGGGGTCCAAGCGGGCAAAATGGAGGCCTTTTATTGGGGTGATTGCGGGTCAGAGCCAGTCGGGCAGGCGCTCGGCCGAAAGCATGTCCTCGTAGCTCGGCCGGGGCCGCGTCACGCAAAAGGCCTCGCCCGAGACCAGCACCTCGGGCACGAGCAGCCGGCTGTTATATTGGGAAGCCTGCACCGCGCCATAAGCGCCCGCGGTCATGATCGCGATCAGATCGCCCGCATGCAGTTCGGGCAGGGGCCTCGCGAGTGCCAGATAGTCGCCGGTCTCGCACACGGGGCCGACCACGTCGGTGATGCGGGTGAAGGTTTCCGGCGTGGACTCGATCACCGGCAGAATCTGATGATAGGCCTCGTAGAGCGTCGGACGGATGAGATCGTTCATGGCCGCATCGACGATGGTGAAGGTCTTGTCCGGGTCCGTCTTCACGTAGAGCACGCGTGACACGAGGATGCCGGCATTGCCGGCGATCATGCGGCCAGGCTCGAACAGCAGCCGCACGTCGAGATCGCCCATCGCCTCGTTCACGAGCCGTGCGTAGTCGGTGGGCAAAGGCGGCGCGGGCTCGTCGCTGCGATAGGGGATGCCGAGCCCGCCGCCGAGATTGACGAAATCGATGGCGAAGCCGGCGTTGCGCAGCGTGCCGACAAGTTCGGTCAAAAGGGCAAAGGCGTTCTTGAACGGCGCGAGATCGGTGATCTGGCTGCCGATATGCATATGCACGCCAACCGGCGCGATGCCGGGCAATGTGGCCGCCTGGCGGTAGAGCGACAGCGCCTGCTCGAAGGGCACGCCGAACTTGTTCTCCGCGCGCCCCGTGGAGATCTTGTGGTGGGTTAGCGCATCCACGTCCGGGTTCACGCGGAAGGCGATACGCGCGGTCAGACCTTTCCGCTCCGCCACCTCGCTCAGCGCGCGCAATTCAGGCTCCGACTCCACGTTGAAGGCGTAGATGCCGGCGTCCAGCGCGAACGCCATCTCCTCCTTGGTCTTGCCGACGCCGGAGAAGGCGATGCGCTCGCCCGGAACGCCGACCGCGAGCGCGCGGCGCAGCTCGCCCTCGGACACTACGTCCATGCCGGCGCCGAGATTGGCGAGCGTCTTAAGCACGCCGAGATTGGAGTTCGCCTTGATGGAGTAGCAGACGAGGGTGTCGGGCCGCGCTTCGAAGGCGCCCGTGAACACCTTGTAGTGCCGCTCAAGCGTCGCGGAGGAATAGCAATAGAACGGGGTCCCGACGGTGTCGGCCAACGCGCATAGGTCGACCTCCTCGGCGTGAAGCACATTTGCGTGGGACACGCCGCGCCGGTAGGCGAAATGGTGCATGAGAAGTTACAGGGTCTATTCGATCAAACGGTCGAGGATCGGCAAGCGGCGGTCCGGCGCCGTCGACATCTTGGTCGCCGGGTCAGCCTTGACTTCCGGCTGGCTCGGCTGCGGCCGGTCCAGCGAGCCGCGCCGCCCGCAGGCCGAAAGTCCGACGGCGGTTACCAGCGCCAGCGTTATCAGGATGCGCATAGCGCTTCCCATGGTCGTGCCCCTGTTGGTCAAGGCCATCTCCCGCGGCCCTTTCCCAACCCTTTTATCGCGAGAGGCCGTCCTTCTCCAAACGCTTTATCCACCGCCTCGCCTCCCGCCGCACGTTGGCAGGGGCGGTTCCGCCTTGGCTTTTGCGGCTTTTCGCCGACCGTGCGGGGTCGAGAATGGAAAAGACGTCCTGGGTGATCCGGGGCTCCACGGCCTGCAGCTCGGCAAGGGTCAATTTCTTGAGATCGGCGTTCTTTTCCTCGGCCATGGCCACGATTCGCCCGGTGACATGGTGGGCCTCCCGAAAGGGCATATCCAGGGTCTGCACCAGCCAGTCGGCCAGGTCGGTGGCGGTGGCGTATCCGCGGCCGGCCGCCTTTTTCATGGCCTTGGCGTCAATGTCGAGGTCGCCCACCATGCCGGCCATGGCGGCGAGGCCGAGCTTCAGCGCATCGAGCGCATCGAACACAGGCTCCTTGTCTTCCTGCATGTCCTTGGCGTAGGCGAGCGGCAGGCCCTTCATCACCATGAGCAGCGCCTGAAAGGCGCCGGCAATGCGCCCGCTCTTGGCCCGCACCAACTCGGCCGCGTCCGGATTGCGTTTCTGCGGCATGATCGAGGAGCCCGTGGAGAACGCGTCCGACAGCCGCGCGAAGCCGAATTGCGGCGAGGTCCACAGCACGATCTCCTCCGCGAGCCGCGACAAATGCATGGCGGCGATGGCTGCCGCCGCCAAAGTCTCGAGCGCGAAGTCCCGGTCGGACACCGAATCGAGCGAATTCGCCGTCGGCCTATCGAAGCCCAGAGCCTTCGCCGTCATGTTCCGGTCGATGGGGAAGCTGGTGCCGGCGAGCGCCGCGGCGCCGAGCGGCGATTCATTGAGCCGCTTGGCGGCATCGTGAAAGCGGCTGCGGTCGCGGGCGAGCATTTCCACATAGGCGAGGCAGTGATGGCCGAAGGTGATGGGCTGGGCCGTCTGCAAATGGGTGAAGCCCGGCATGACCGTCGCTGCTTCTTCGAGCGCCAATTTCGCCAGCGCAAATTGAAGCGCAGCGAGCCCGGCCTCGATTACGGCGATCTCGTCGCGCACGTAGAGCTTGAAGTCGGTGGCGACCTGGTCGTTGCGCGAACGCGCGGTGTGCAGCTTGCCGGCCACGGGGCCGATCAACTCTTTCAGCCGGTGCTCGACGTTGAGATGGATGTCCTCGAGCGCTCGCGTGAATTTGAAGTCGCCGGCCTCGATCTCGGCCAGAATTTGGTCGAGACCCTTCGTGATCTCGTCAGCATCCGCGGACGAAACGATGCCGGTCGCCGCGAGCATGGCGACATGGGCCTTCGAGGCCTCGATGTCGTGGCGCCACAGCCGCTTGTCGAAGTCGATGGAGGCATTTATCTCCTCCATGATCTCAGAAGGCTTGCGGCAAAGCGGCCACCCCACATGGTGTTGGTCATGATCGTCCGGCCTAGCAGGCAAAGTTCGAAGAGGATGACGTGAACGCTTCCAACAAACGCAAGCACGCCGCGTCGCCGGCCAGGTATCTGATCGCCGCTGCGATCGCCGCGATTGCCGGGTTCGGCACGGTATATTTGCTTTTGGCCCCCTCTGACAATGGTTCGGGCCCGGTATCCGCCCCCTCCACGGCAGATAAGACCGGGGCCGCGAGCGGCGACGCGAGCCCGCTCAAAGGCCTGAACACGGGGGACATGGCCGCTTTTGTGGTACGGCCGAAGCCGGTCCCGCTGCCGGCGTTCAGCTTCGACGGTCCCGGCGGGGAGGGTCAGAGCGCGGCCGATCTCAAGGGTAAGGTGGTCCTCCTCAATATCTGGGCGACCTGGTGCGTGCCCTGCCGCGAGGAGATGCCCCAGCTCAACGCCCTCCAAGCAGAGCTCGGCGGGCCTGACTTCGAGGTGGTGGCGATCAATATCGACAAGGGCGGCGCGGACAAGGCGAAGGACTTCTTGGAGGAGACCGGGGCGAAGGATGTCGCGCTCTATGCCGACCCCTCGGGCAAGCTCTTCGCCACGCTGAAAGTCGTGGGCATGCCGACCACGCTCCTGCTCAACCCGCAAGGCGAGGAGATGGGCCGGCTGGTTGGGCCCGCCGATTGGGCCTCGCCGGAGGCCAAGAAACTCATCGAAGCGGCGATAGCCGCCGCCGAAGGGTCGTCCTGATGATCGCCGAGCCGGAAGAGATCGTCCGGTACTGGTTCGAGGAGCTGTCGCCGAAGGCGTGGTATGGCGCGCCGGCAAGCGTCGATGCGGAGATCACGGTGCGGTTCGGCGAGACATACGAGACGCTGAAGGATGCCGTCCCGCCCGGTTGCTCGACGACCCTGAAGGCGTGCCTCGCCGCAATCCTCGTGCTCGATCAGTTTCCCCGCAACATGTTCCGGGGCGCGCCCCAGGCCTTCGCTACTGACGCGCAAGCGCTCGCCTTGTCGCAGCGCGCCATCGCCGAGGGCCTGGACATGAAGCTGCCGCCGGAAAAACGGTGCTTCGTCTACATCCCCTTCCAGCATTCGGAAGACCTGGCCGTGCAGAGGCGCTCGCTCGAACTGTTCACGGCGCTCGGCAATCCGGAAAATCTCGACTTCGCCCGGAGACACGAAGCGATCATCGCGCGCTTCGGCCGCTTTCCCCATCGCAACGCGAGTCTCGGCCGGGAGTCGACGCCGGAGGAGGAAGCGTTCCTGAAGCAGCCGGGCTCGTCGTTCTGACGCGCGCTATTGCACGGGTGAGACGGCGTCTTCCTCGAGACGGTAATTGTAGGAGCACGTCTCTTCCGCCGGCTTGTTGCACGGCGTGCCGGCGGTGGTCACGTGCATGGTGCGCGTTTTGCCGCTCGACGAGAACTTGTAGCCCTTGACGAAGTCCTCGAAGACCTTGTCCCAGCCGTCGCCGTTCCAGAAATAGAGTTGCAGCATGCAGCCGTTCGGGTTGCACGCGGGGTTGGCGCCGCCCTCGCATTTGATCTTCGCGTAATCGGCGATCCAGTCGGAACCGCCGTCGGCGTCAGGTCGTCGCCGCGGAGCGCCGCGGTCGTTTCAGGCTTGCCGCCCTGAGCGCGGCAGACTTCCGCGGCTTCCGCGATGGTCTCGGCGATCTCCTCGGGCGGGTCCTCGGCGTAGGCCACGGTCGCGCCGAGCTGTGTCAGGCAGACGCAGAGAGCGGCGCCGAAAGCAAAGTGACGGGACAGGATCAATTGGTGGCGCTGAACAGGATATCCGGAAGATCGGCCGTCTTGATCGGCTCGGTGATCTTGGCGAAGGACGGCGCATCCGGCGCTTCGGCCTTGCTGCGGCGTCCGCAGATCACTTCGCGCAGATGCGCGGGGCCGTCGGCGACCTTGGCTTGGAGCGCGAGGCCGTCGAGACTGGTGCCGAACAGGGACTTCCAAAAATAGCGATTGAAGCCGTTCTCCAGGAGCTGCGCGGCGCGGGCATTGCGCACCCGGGTCGACGGCTCGCCGAGCACCACGGCCACGAGCTTGCGGCCGTCGCGGGTGGCACTGACCACGATGTTGAATCCGGAATCGCAGATGAAGCCGGTCTTCATGCCGTCGGCGCCAGGAAAGCTGATCAGAAGTCCGTTATGGGTGCGCAGTTGCTTCGGCCCGACCTGGACATGGGTTTGCGCGAAGATGTCGGCATGCTCGGGGAACTCGATTATGAGCGCGCGGGCGAGGCGGGCGAGGTCGCGGGCAGTCGTGTATTGATGCTCGTTGGGCAGACCGTGCGGGTTGGCGAATTGGGTGCTGGTCATGCCGAGCCGCTTGGCCGCCGCGTTCATGCGGGCGATGAAAGCCTCCTCGGAGCCGGCAACGGTCTCGGCCACCATGACGGCCACGTCGTTGGCCGATTTGACGATGATCACCTTGATTGCCGTCTCCAAATCGATGGACTTGCCGACGGGGAGGCCGAGCTTGGTGGGGGCCTGCTTCGCGGCGTTTTTCGTGCAAATCACCGGCGTGTCGGGTTTCACCTCGCCGTCCTTGAGCGCGTGGAAGGCGACATAGGCGGTCATCAGCTTGGTGAGCGAGGCGGGGAACCACGGCGCGTCTGGATCCTCGGAGTAGAAGACCGTGCCGTTATAGGGCTCGAAGACGAGGGCGGGGCTGGCTGCGGCGATCGACGGCGCCAAAAGGGCGATTCCGGCAAATAGGCTAAGAAAAGCGCGCCTCAGCATGAATCCCTCTTCCCCTCGAGTCGACGCATTGCGCCTGAAAGGCCGACCGTCGCCCCAGTGTGGGGACCGGCGGTCCAGGTTGCGAAATTGGTGGGCTCCCCTAGCCCCCGGCAGTCCACCCCAATAGTCACGCGAATTTCGACTGTTCCGTGACGGACGTGAAAAACTTTGGGCCGTCCGCCGGCAAAACTTTGCTGGACCCAGGATTGTCGGGCCCCGCGGGAACAGTCGAATCGGTCGGCAGCCACCGGTTCTGGCGCCAGACTAACGCGCCCATTCGGTTTCGCAACCCGTGGCGCGCGATTCGTCTGGGATGTCAGGATAGTTGCGCGACGATCCACTGAACGGCGGCCGGCAAGTCGGCGACCGTCGCCGTGGGGTGCGGGGCAAACCGGGTCTCGTCGCCGTCGCGGTATTTCCCGGTGCGCACGAGCAGCGCGCATCCGAAACCGGTGTTCAAGCTGCCCGCCACATCGGCCTCCGCGTCGTCGCCGACCATCACGGCCTCTGCGGGGGCGCAACCCATGCTGGTGAGTGCGCTGCTGAAGAAATCCGGCGACGGCTTGCCGAGAACGGTCGCCTCTTTCCCGGTCGCGTATTCGAGTGCTGTGACGAACGCGCCCGCATCGAGGCTGAGCTTCCCGTCGTCGCCTTGAAGGTGCGGTTCTTGGCGAGCGC
>NZ_LPWD01000224.1 GCF_001723295.1 Methyloceanibacter marginalis | reverse complement strand
AAGCGGCGGCCGAGGCCGAGCCTGAGGCCCCGCAAGCCTCCGACGGCCAGATGGCCACCACGCTCGCGCAGGAAGCCCGCGACGCCATGGCCGCCCCCGACGAGGAGGAGGAGGCCCCCGACGCCGATTCCGTGTTCGCCAAGCTGAAGGACCTGAAGCCCGAAGCCGAGTCCGAAGGCGATACGGACGGCGCCCATAAGGACACGCCCTCGGAGTGACTATCCCTCCCCTCCAGGGGAGGGTGGCTCGCACCGAGCTTTGCTCGTGGCGAGCCGGGTGGGGCCTTGCGCCTCCAAGACGCTGAGGATCGTCTCGATGACACCCTCCATTTCCAGGTCGATTTGATTGTTCCAGAAACGCAACACGCGATAGCCAGCGCGCTTAAGCTGCTGGTCTCGTTCCACGTCCCTCTGCAAAGTCCTGTCGCCCCCGTGCTGACCTCCGTCGACTTCCAGGATGAGCTTCATGCGGCGACACTCGAAATCGACGATGTACGAAAGAATCGGCGACTGTCTCCGGAAGTGGAACCCGAGATCTCTCAATTCCCGTAGACGGACCCACAGTTTCACCTCCTGGGGCGTCATTCGCTTGCGGAGAGCACGAGCGGGTTCATTTGCCATTCGCTCAACCTGCCATACCGGCCTGATGGTGTTCTAGCCCCGCCCCACCCGGCCGCCGCCGCGTTCCGCGCCGGCGTCCACCCTCCCCTTGCGGGGAGGGATAGAGAATGATTTTGACCTCGATCAAAGCTCCCGCCCGCCCTCCGGGCGAACCTTATCCCCTCAGTCGCTCCAACAGAGGGGACGCTTCCATGAGCCCGATCGAAATCGGTTATCTCGCGCTTGTCCTGGTCGCTTTCGGCTGCTTTGCCGTCACGCTCGCCTATTACAACCATCACGCCAACTGACCCGGCGCCCGCCTTTTAGCGGCGCGAAGCGTAAGAAGATTTGCTTCGAGCCTGCCGCCTTGGCTAGGGTGCGTTGAAGGAAACGCGCGCCACAAGGCGTCCAAGGCGGGGTTCATGGCCAACCCTTACGAGACTGGCCTCGAAAAGACTGCAGCGAACTATCAGCCGCTGACGCCGCTCGCATTCCTTGCGCGCGCCGCTTCCGTGCATCCCGATCACATCGCGATCGTCCACGGCGACGCCGAGACCGACTACCGGACGTTCTACGCCCGCGCCCGCCGCCTCGCCTCGGCGCTTCAGGGCCGCGGCATCGGGCCGGGCGACACGGTCTCGGTGATGCTGGCCAATTCCCCGGCGATGCTCGATGCCCATTACGGCGTGCCCATGGCGGGCGCCGTGCTTCACTCCATCCACACCCGGCTCGATGCGCCCAACATCGCTTTCATGCTCGACCACGCCGAGACCAAGGTGCTGATCGGCGACACGGAGTACGCGCCGGTGCTGAAAGAGGCCCTGGCCGGGACCAAGGTCAAGCCGCTGCTGATCGACTATCGCGATCTCGAATGCGGCGTGGAAGGCGACCGGCTCGGCAATCTCGACTACGAGGCCTTCCTCGCCGACGGCGATCCGGATTTCGCCTGGGAGATGCCGGGCGATGAGTGGAACGCGCTGTCGCTCAATTATACAAGCGGCACCACCGGCAACCCCAAAGGCGTGGTCTACCACCACCGCGGCGCGGCGCTCATGTGCTACGCCAACACCATCGCCACCGGCATGGGCCAGCACCCCGTCTATCTGTGGACGCTCCCCATGTTTCACTGCAACGGCTGGTGCTTTCCCTGGTCAATCAGCCTCGTTGCCGGCACCCATGTCTGCCTGCGCGCGGTCCGCGCCAAGCCCATGTATGACGCCATCGCCGAGCACAAGGTGACGCATCTGTCCGGCGCGCCCTTCGTCATGGCGGCGCTGCTGAATGCCGGCGACGACGAGAGGCGCGATTTCGATCACCGCGTCGCCTTCAATCACGCCGCCGCACCGCCCCCCGCCGCCGTGCTCGCCAAGATGGACGAGGCCGGCTTCGAGCTCACCCATCTCTACGGGCTGACCGAGACCTACGGTCCCGCCACTCTGAACGAATGGCACCCCGCTTGGGACGAGCTGCCGCAAGAGGAGCGTCTCAAGAAGCGCATCCGCCAAGGCGTGCGCTATCACGCGCTCGAGGATCTGACGGTGATGGACCCGGAGACCATGGCGAAGACGCCGGCCGACGGCGAGACCATCGGCGAGGTCATGTTCCGCGGCAACATCGTGATGAAAGGCTACCTCAAGAACGGCAAGGCCACCGACGAAGCCTTCGCGGGCGGCTGGTTCCATTCCGGCGATCTCGGCGTCATGCATCCGGACGGCTACATTCAGCTGAAAGATCGCTCCAAGGACATCATCATCTCCGGCGGCGAGAACATCTCCTCCATCGAGGTGGAGGACGTCATCTATCGCCACCCGGACGTGACCGGCGCCGCCGTGGTGGCGAAGCCCGATCCGAAATGGGGCGAGACGCCGTGCGCCTTCGTGGAGCTGAAGGCCGGCGCGGACACCACCGAGGAGGAGATCATCGCCTGGTGCAAGGAGAAGCTCGCCCGCTTCAAATGCCCGCGCCACGTGGTGTTCGTGGACCTGCCCAAGACCTCCACCGGCAAGATCCAGAAATTCAAGCTGCGCGAGATCGCCAAGGACGTTTGATCCCATGCCGCTGCTTCGCTTTGATCTGATCGAAGGCCGCACCGGCGCGGAGCTGAAGGCGCTGCTCGATGCGGCGCACCGCGCCATGCTCGAAGCCTTTAAGGTGCCGGAGCGCGACCGCTATCAGCTCGTCCATGAGCACAAGCCGGGCAGCATGATCGTCGAGGACACGGGGCTCGACATTCCGCGCACCGAGAAGGTGGTGGTCGTCAGCGTCACCTCTCGCCCCCGCACGCGAAAACAGAAAGAGGACTTCTACCGGCTGCTCTGCGATGAACTCAGGCGCTCTTGCGGCATCGCGCCGTCGGACGTGATGGTCTCGATCGTCGAAAACACCGACGAGGATTGGTCCTTCGGCCTGGGGCGCGCGCAATTCCTCACCGGCGAGCTCTAGCCTCTTCCATCCCCCCCGGCAATTCCGGCGAAAGCCGAATCGGCTTAGTCTTTCCGGCGTCTGCAAGGGGGACGGCGCCATTCCGATCGAGGACAATTTCAACATCGTCGCGAACTATATCGCGCTTGCCATCGAGGTGGGCGCGGTCGTCGTCGTCGCGCTCGGAGCGTCCCAGGCGATCATCGCCGTCGTCGGCGCGATCTTCTCGCGCACCGCGGACGAGCTCCGCGGACGGGAGATCTGGCTCAAATTCGCCACTTGGATCCTGCTCGCGCTCGAGTTCGCGCTCGCCGCCGACATCGTGCACACGGCCGTCGCCCCCACCTGGGAGGACATCTGGAAGCTGGCCGTCATCGCCGTGATCCGGACGATGTTGAACTACTTCCTGGCGAAAGACATCGCGGATTTCACCAGACTCCAGGAATCCGGCCAAATTCCCGCCTCAGGCACCCGGCAACCCTAATCCGTTGGACCGTTGCCACGATATGTGTTTGAGTCAGCCAACTTGGTTAAGGCGCAGCGCAATGACCGTCCGCGCAAGCGTTTGACCGGCTGTAATCAGGGGGTTGGGCGCGCAAAGCCGGAGCGTCCATTTTAAGAGGCGGCTAGCCGAACGGCAGAAGTTCCCCGTCATGCGACGGGGACGCCTCTTCACGGGACCGAGGGATGATCAAGCGAACACGGGCGGACAGGCCGCGATTCCAACTCATCCTGATCAAACCGTCTCACTACGACAAAGACGGCTATGTGGTGCAGTGGGTCCGCTCCACCATGCCGTCGAACTCGCTTGCCGCCGTCTACGGCTCGCGCTGGGCGCCGCCGAGCGGAACCTTCTCGGCCCCGATCTTCCGATCGACGTCCACGCCATGGACGAGACCAACACCAGGGTGAAATCCCGCGAGATCGTGCGCCTCATCCAAAAGAACGGCGGGCTCGGCCTTGTCGGGATTGTCGGCGCGCAATCGAATGAGTTTCCCCGGGCCGTCGACATCGCGCGGCCGTTCCGGGAGGCCGGTATCCAGGTCTTGATCGGCGGCTTCCACGTCTCAGGCTGCCTCGCCATGCTGAAGGACACGCAGTCGGACATCAAGCTCGCGCAAGATCTCGGGATTTGCATCTACGCCGGCGAGGCCGAAGAAGGCCTCGACGAGGTGATCATCGACGCCGCGCGCGGAGAGTTGAAGCCGCTCTACGATCACATGAAGCATTTGCCGGATATCGGCTCCGTCGCCTCGCCGCCCTTCCTGCCCTACGACTTCGTCACGCGCACGATCGGCAATACGACGAGCTTCGACGCCGGCCGCGGCTGCCCGTTCCAGTGCTCGTTCTGCACCATCATCAACGTGCAGGGCCGCAAGTCGCGCTATCGCTCGCCCGATAGCGTCGAGCAGATTCTGCGCATGAATTACGCGCAAGGCGTGAACCGGTTCTTCATCACCGACGACAATTTCGCGCGCAACAGCGATTGGGAAGCGATCTACGACCGCATCATCAAGCTGCGCGAAGAAGACGGCATGGACATCCGCTTCTGCATCCAGGTCGACACGCTCTGTCACAAGATCCCGAACTTCATCGACAAATCGAAGCGCGCGGGCGTCACCCGCGTGTTCATCGGCCTTGAGAACATCAACCCGGCAAATCTGATCGCCGCCAAGAAGCGGCAGAACAAGATTACCGAGTACCGCAAGATGCTGCTCGACTGGAAGCGCGTCGGCATCATGACCTATGCGGGCTACATTCTCGGCTTCGCCAACGACACGCCGGAGTCCATTCGTCAGGACCTTGAGATCATCAAGCGCGAGCTGCCGCTCGACGTGCTGGAATTTTTCATTCTGACGCCGTTGCCCGGCTCCGAAGACCACAAGGTGCTCTACGAGAAAGGGGTCTGGATGGACCCCGACATGAACAAATACGACGTCGAGCACGTCTGCACGGCGCACCCGAAGATGAGCAAGGAAGAGTGGGAACAGGCCTACCAGACCGCTTGGGGCATCTACTATACCGACGAGCACCTGGAGACGATCATTCGCCGCGCCTATGCGACGGGCATCAGTCTGAAGTCGCTTAAGACCGTGCTGTTCTGGTTCTCGGGCGCGGTGCCGACCGAGGGCGTGCATCCTCTGCAATGGGGAATCTTCCGGATGAAGCACCGGCTCGACCGTCGCTCCGGCCTGCCGATCGAGAACCCCATCGTGTTCTATGCAAAATATGCGGCGGACATCGCCCGTAAGGTGGTCCTGGCCGGCAAGCGGTGGCATCACCTTAGCCGCCTGGTCAAGAAGGTGGAATCCGATCCGGCCGCGAAGTTCTACATGGACAACGCGCTGACCCCCGTCGCCGACGAGGACGCCGAGCATATGGGGCTCTACACGCAGAACGAGGCGGCCCGCACCGCCGTGGAGCGTGAGCTGCGTGTCGCCGGCGTGAAGCCGAAGCAAAACGGCAATGGCCAGCCGGCGCTCGCCATGAAAGCGAATGGCAACGGCAAAGCGGCTGTGGCCGGCAGCGATCACGGCACGCATGGCGAACGCACCGATCAAGATCGCCTCATTGAAAATGCCGCGCCGCCTGCGTAACGGCCTGCCGCCATGGCGCCGTCCGAAGGCTTCAAGGACTTCATCAGAGATCAGCTTGCCCCTTTCGGGCCGGTCACCATCCGCAACATGTTTGGCGGCGCCGGCGTCTATGCCGACGGCGTGATGTTCGCCATCCTGACCGGCGATACGTTTTACCTGAAAGCCGACGAGTCAACGGTGCCGGCCTTCGAGGCCGAAGGCATGGCCCCGTTCACCTATTCACCGAAAGGCAAAGCGCCGGTCGCCATGTCTTATTGGGAGGTGCCGCCGCGGCTCTTGGAGGATGTGGACGAGCTTGCCGCGTGGGCGCGCGAAGCGCACCGCATCGCGCGCGCCGGCAAGGCGGACTTGTCGCGCCAAAGGAGACGCAAAGCGCAGCATCGCTAATTTACGCAAGGAGCAGTGACCCGAATGAGCAAGGATGCACAAGGGCCCTCGATCCGCCGCGTCTCCACGGGACAGGCGCAAGACGGACTGTCGGTCATCGCCAGCGATGAGCAAATCGCGCCGGTCGAGAGTCCGCTGATGCCGGGCGCCAAATTTTACAGCGTCTGGGGGGCGGACAGCATGCCGGCATTGCCGAACGACGGGGCGGAGCCCGCGTTCCGCACTTGGTTTCCGCCGGATGGTGGATACCGCTTTGAGTTTATCGTGATTCCGCCCGACGGCGCGTCCCCTCCGCCGGAGGTCGACCGGGCGGCGGCCTTGGCCGAGACCGAAAAGCGATTGCCCGGCCTGATGGATGTCATGGACCCCAAGCACCCCGGTTGGCACACCACCGACACGATCGATCTCCTCTACGTCGTCAGCGGCGCCTGCGTGTTGAAGCTCGACAGTGGGGAGACGACGCCGTTGAAGGCCGGAGACACGTTGATCCAGACGGGCGCACGCCATGCCTGGGGAAACCCAAGCGGTCAGGACTGCACGTTGCTGGTGGCGTCGATCGGTGTGAAACGCGGAGGCTGAGGCCAAGCAGAGGCCTCTTTGATTGCCTGGAACTTTCTCCACCGCTCAGGGTTGAATAAAGCGGCATCGGGGAGCCCCGCTGATCCCCTCGCAGCCCCCGATGTCCGTTCGGACGAGTATCGTGTAACCTCCCCAGAAGCCCGGCCTCCAGCCGGGCTTCTTCATTTTAGAGGCCTCGCTTCAACGTGGCTGGTCCTCGCGTCACCGCGCGCCGTATTGCAGGCAAAGCGACAAGGCGTCTTGGCTCATCGCGACTTCGCAGACCGCCTCGAGCCGGCCCGATGTTTCGAAGTTCAAAGCCACGAGATAGATGCAGAGCAGGCCCAAGCCGATTGCCGACAGGAACCATCTCGAATCGGAGGCTCCAGGATCGGGAGCCTCGACGGCCGCATCGCCGATCAGCCGCGAGCCTTATTGTCGTGTGCCATGTTCTTTTGTGCCATGGGCCCCTCGCGCTGTTTCGAATCGCTGAGCACCAGCTACGCCCAGACCTGAAAAGTTGGCAAGGGACGAGCGCGATTCCTGACCGCTCTACTGGGTGTCCTTGAGACCTACACGCCGGAGCGCGATCAGTTCCCGCCGCCGAGCGCGCGGTTGATCATGTCGGCGAAGCCGCCGCGTCGGAACAGGCCGGGCCGTTCCTGGGGCTGCTCGTCGTAATAGGCCTC
>NZ_LPWD01000223.1 GCF_001723295.1 Methyloceanibacter marginalis | reverse complement strand
AACGGTGGAAGCGCCAGCGCGGGAGATCACCAGATGGGCGTTGGCCATGCGCTCGGGGAGATCGCGAAAGAACGGAGCCAAATGGGCGGAGATGTCCGCCTGCTTATAGGCTTCGCGTACCGAGGCGAGATCCTCGGGGCGGACCTGCTGCACCACGGTTAGCCGCCAGCGTAAGGGCGACGGCATCCGTTCCAGGGCCGGAGGCAGCACTTCGGAGAAGAAATGCGCGCCTTGCTACCGCCGAAGATGAGTACCAGCAGACGCCCGGCCGGCTCCGGCGGGACATAAGGGACGTTGCGATAGGAGAGCACCGCGTCGCGCACGGGATTGCCTGTCACCTGCGCACGCTTCTCGGCGCTGCGCCGCAAATGCTTGGTCGACGAAAAAGACAGTGCGACGGCGTCGGCGAAGCGGGACAGCAGACGGTTAGCGCGTCCCATGACCGCGTTCTGCTCGTGGATCACCGTGGGTATGCCGAGCGACCGCGCTGCCATGATGGGGGGGAGCGTGGGGTAGCCGCCGAAGCCAACGACGACATGGGGCTGCACCATTTCGAGGAGACGCCGCGCCCGTAAGAAGCCATTGCCCAAACGGCCGAATGTCTTCATCACGGCGAGCGGCTTGCGGCTCGTGAACGTTGCAGACGGGACGCGATAGACCGCGCGAGCGGGGAAATCGGTTCCGTACTGCTCGGCGCGCTCGTCCGTGGCGAGTTCCACGGCGAAGCCGCGGCGCGTCAGTTCCTGAGCCAGAGCCGTGGCCGGAAAGAGATGTCCCCCTGTTCCGCCCGCGGCGAGTAGTATCGTCTGCGTCAAGCCGTCTGCCCCCTTGCCCCCGCGTGGTCCGTCTCGTGCTCGGCGCGCGCCGGATGCTTCAGCCGGCCCGCCATGGGCCGCTTCCGCGTGAGCCCTAGCGCGAAACCCATGGTCAGCGCCATGGCCAACAACGAGGAGCCGCCATAAGAGATGAACGGCAGGGTCATGCCTTTGGCCGGGAGCAGGCCGACATTCACGGCCATGTTGATCAAGGTTTGCAAGCCGAACAGCATGATGAGCCCCGCCACCGCGTGCCGGATGAACCCGTCCGATTCTTGCGACGCCTTGGACAGCCCACGCAGCACGATGAAGGCGAACAGAGTCAGCAAAATCAGGCACGCGATCAAGCCGTACTCTTCCGCCGCCACGGCAAAGATAAAGTCCGTGTGGGAGTCCGGCAGCACGTCCTTGACGGTCCCCTCGCCCGGACCGCGCCCGAACCAGCCGCCATTGAGGAACGAGTCGAGAGAGCGGTCCGACTGATAAGTGTCGCCGGAGGCGGGATCGAGGAAGCGATCGATGCGCGAGGCGACGTGCGGCAAAAGGAAATAGGCGGTGACCAGGCCGGCGGCGCCGAGCGCCACGAGGCGCGCGATCCAGATCATGTTGATCCCGGCCATGTAGAACAGCGCGCCCCAGACGAGGCTGATGAGCAACGTCTGGCCGAAGTCGGGCTGGAGAATGAGCAGAAGCGCGAAGACCGCATAAAGCAGGATGGCGAGCTCGAGGCCTGGCACGTCCTTGCGCTTCTGGCTCTCGTTGAAGAGCCAGGCGGTGAGCACGATGAAGGCCGGCTTTACGAATTCCGACGGCTGTAGCGAGAACGCGCCGATTTGGAGCCAACGCCTGGCGCCCTTCACCTCAACGCCGAAGAACAGAATCCCGATCATCAACGCGATGCCGACTAGGAAGATGACGAGGCTCGTGCGTCTGATCTGCTTGGGCGTCAACGTTGAGACGGCGAACATGATGACGATCGCCGGCAGGAGCAGCGCCGCGTGCCGGCGCACGAAGTAGAAGGCCTCGAGATCGTATCTCTCGGCGATGGGCGGGCTTGCCGCGAGCGACAGGACGAGGCCCGCCCCCATCAGCAGCAGAAGACCAAAGAACATCAGGCGGTCGACGGTGAACCACCAGCGGAGAGGACACTTTTGTCGGCGCGCGTAAGTCTCATGCCGCTTTGCCCTGTTGCGTCACACTCGTTGCCCCATCGAGACGCATTACAAGTTCGCGGAAGGCGTCGCCGCGCTTGGCGAAATTGTCGAACTGATCATAAGAGGCACATGCGGGCGACAATAGCACAACCGGCTCGGGCCCTTGCGACAGACTTGCGTCGGCCGCGGCTTGCGCCACGGCTGCCTCGAGCGTGCCGCAAGCGACGTGGGGGATCGCGTTGCCCAGTTGGTGCGCGAAATCTTCCGCCGCTTCGCCGATGAGATAGGCACGGGCGATCTTCGGGTAGAACGGCTCCAGCCCCGCGAGCCCGCCGTCCTTGGCGCGGCCGCCGACGATCCAATAGATGTCGTCGAGGCTGCCGAGCGCCTTGCCGGCGGCATCCGCGTTGGTCGCCTTGGAGTCGTTGACGAAGAGCACGTGGCCGACGCGCGCCACCTGCTCCATGCGATGGCCAGGCCGGCGAAGCTCTGGAGGCCTTGCTGGATCGCATCCGCCTGCAGCCCTTGCGACCGGGCGAGCGCGTAAGCGGCCGCCGCATTCTGCCAATTGTGCGCGCCGCGCAAGGACCCAATGCCTTCGAGCTCCGCGCGGCCAACCTCATGGCCGCCGTCCATCTCCATGATGACGCCGTCGACGGCCCAGACGCCGTTCTGCACAGGCTGCCCCACGGCGACCCGCTTCACGGCAAAAGGCCCGTGCAATGTCTCGGCGATGGCCCGGCACGGCTCGTCGTCGACGCCGATCACGGCGGTGGCCTCGGCGCCGAGCTGCGCAAAGACGCGCGCCTTGATCGCGGCATAGTTCTGCAAAGTGCCGTGCCGGTCGAGATGGTCCGGCGTGATATTGAGAAGGGCCGCGGCGTCGGGTTCAAGCGATGGACTAAGATCGATCTGAAACGACGACAACTCCAGAACGTATGTGAGATCGGGCGCGAAGGGCTCGAGATCGAGCACCGCCTTGCCGATATTGCCGCCGAGCGCGACGCGCTG
>NZ_LPWD01000222.1 GCF_001723295.1 Methyloceanibacter marginalis | reverse complement strand
GGCGCACTGAGAGCGCAGTGAGGCTTCGATGACGGTGCATCTGGTCAAGCTCTGTGTCGGCGTCGAGACCGTTCAAGACTTAAGAGATTGGCAGTCGGCGCGGTTGCGGTCGCGGGCGGCCGCCGGCGAGCCGGCCGCGCTTTGCCATCGCACGCGGCAGACCCCGCGGCGGCGCAACGACATCCTCGCCGGCGGCTCGCTCTATTGGGTGATCAAGGGTCTCGTGCTGGTGCGCCAGCGCATCTTGGATCTCGCGCCCGCCACCAAGGACGACGGCACGCCCTGTTGCGGCATCGTGCTCGATGTGGAGCTGGTGGCAACGCGGCCGCAGCCGCGCCGCGCCTTTCAGGGCTGGCGCTATCTGGATGCGGCCGATGCCCCGGCGGATCTGCGCGCGCTGGAGGGCGCCAATGACGACATGCCGCCCGGCATGCGCGAAGAGCTGCGCGAGCTTCGGCTGATCGACTGGTGAGACTTCTGTCGTATCTGCCGGCTTGATCGCCCTTCTTGGCGAGCGAGGGCTTCCGCAGTTGAGGCTAAGCGTTGAGCGACTCGAAAGTTGGGAAGAGGTGAAGACAGTTGAAGACATACACAACGCGAATGAGCGAGGCCGAGAGCGTCTACGCCTTCTTCCATGACCCGACCAATATGCCGCTGCTGCTCGCTGCGAGCGACAAGACGCAACACGCTTGGCAGCATATCTCGCAGTATCAATATACCCAGCAGGTTCTGCGGGACGGGCCCATCCACGAGTTGCCGGAGAAAATAGACCCGTCCATCGCCCGCATCCCAATCGAATTCAGTGACAAGACGGTCAAGTCGGTCGACGAATATTTCGATACCTCGACCATGGACGCCTTGTCGTACTGCATGAGGGCAACCTTGTGTACGAGCGCTACAAAGCAATGCGCCCCTTCGACAAGCACATCTGGTTCTCGTGCAGCAAAATCATTGTCGGCACCTCGCTTGCGCTGCTCGAGCACGAGGGGAAGGTGGATGCATCGAAGCCGGTGCCCGAGTACATCTCCGAGCTCAAGGACTCGGTGTGGGATTCTGTTACGGTCGAACAGACACTGGACATGGCCACCGGGCTCGACTCGACAGAGCACGAAGAACCGGATGCCCGAACCAATCCAGCGCGGGGCTGGTACAAGTGGGCTGAGAGCATTGGTTTGTTCGCGCCCGTTGACGGTTTTGCCGAGACGCCGATCGAAGTTTTGCGGGCCATGAAGCGAACGAAGCCGGGGCACACGGTCTTCGAATACAACTCAATGAACACCTATGTCTGCCAGATGATCGTCGAGAGGCTCACCCAGATGCCGATCGCCGAGCACTACGGCAATCGGATCTGGCGCAGGATCGGCACTGAACACGACGGTTATGTGGGCTTGAACAAGCAGGGGCGCGCCAACTGCTTCGGTTTCATGAATTCTTCGCTTCGTGACTTTGCGCGCTTCGGCATGACGTTCACGCCGAGCCAGACAAAATTCGGCAAAGGAACGATCATCCCCGATGATGTCGTCCGAAGGTTTCAGACGGGCCTGCGGCCGGAAATGTATTCGAAAGGCGCCATGGGTGCGCCGATCCAGGAAACATTCTGGCGCCTCCCGGGCTCGCCAACCGTTACCAGTGGGATGTTGTCACGCCGGACGGGGACTTCTTCAAGGCCGGCTTAGGTGGGCAGGGACTGTACCTCTCGCCTGCGAACGATGCCGTGGTCGCCTTTTTCAGCACAGGCACGATGGCGGACGAGAGCACAGGCGCTTGGACCGCGCGCCACATTACCCGGTCTTTTGGCTCACGGTGACTCTTGCCGGCAAAAGCACCCCAGCAAGGACGACGCTCAGATCAAGATCATCAGGACTCCCCAGACCAAGACTGCAACTCTCGCCAAGCTCGCCCAAATTGGCGGCCCATCATATCGATTGGCGCTGCGCATTACTCCGACGACAGCGATGAGAATGTATGGAACAGGAATCAGAAAGAGCCCGACAGCCACCGCATCGGGCAAGCTCATCGCAACCGATGCGATAGCGGCGACTGTGGCAAAGATGCTGGCGATCGTGCCGTAAGCAACAGCGTATTCCCAAAACGCGTGTCGGAGCGGAAGTTCGCCTCTCCACAATGACATTAGTACGGCCATTGAGCCCGCCGCAGCTGATTTGGGATAATTGGATTGGTTCTGCGCTTAGGGTTTCGTCGTTCCATTAATCGTCAGGCGGCACCGGCACGTTGTCGAGGAGACGCGTCTTGCCGAGATGGATCGCCGCCAGCACGCGGGCGGTTTTCACCGGGCCGTGCAGGGGCTTCAGGGTGTCGGGATCGCGCACGGCGACATAGTCGACGCGCAGCCCCATCGCTTCGAGCCGGAAGCGCGCCGCCTCCGAGGCATCGTCCGCGCCGCGGCCTTGTGCCAAGTCGGTCGCGACCTGCCGGACGGTTTGATGCAGCACCGGCGCGATGGCGCGTTCTTCCGGCGACAGATAGCGTTGGCGGGAGGAGAGCGCGAGCCCGTCCACCTCGCGCACGATCGGCGCGCCCAGGATCTCGACGGGGATATTCAGATCGCGCACGAAGCGCTTGATGACCAGGAGCTGCTGATAGTCCTTCTCGCCGAAGATCGCCGTGTCCGGCGCGCATTGCAGCAGGAGCTTGGCGACCACGGTGGCGACGCCGTCGAAATGGTTCGGGCGGCTCGCGCCGCACAGATCCTCGGTGAGGTCGCTCACATGGACCTTGGTGGAGAAGCCCGGCGGATACATCTCGGTTGCGTCGGGCGCGTAGAGGAGATCGCTCCCGGCGGCGGCGAGGAGCCCGGTGTCGCGTGCTTCGTCGCGCGGGTAGGCGTGGAAATCCTCGCGCGGCCCGAACTGCAGCGGATTGACGAAGAGCGAGGTGACCACGCGGCCGCAATGGGCCTTGGCGCGCTTCACCAACGACAGATGCCCGTCATGGATGGCGCCCATGGTGGGCACGAGGGCAACGGTCTCGCCGCCCGCGCGCCAAGCGGCGACGCGGGCCCGCAAATCGCGGACGGTCCTGACGGTCTCGATGGCGCCTGTCATGATCGGTCTCCGGAAGGGCCGCGACCATAGCGTCTCGTAGGATACGCCCGGAAGGACTAAATTGACGCTATGGGCGCGCCTCGAGCCGACATCGCCGCCACGCTTTCGCTGCCGAGCCGCGCGGCGATCGGCGGGGCCTTGCTCGCTGACGAAGATCAGCTGGTCACGGCGCTGATCGAACAGGCGCGCCTGAGCGACGAACAGAAGAAGCGCGTGACGGCAGTGGCCACGCGACTGGTCGAGGCGGCGCGGACCGGGCGGCGGGAGTCCGGCGGGGTCGATTCCTTCCTGGCCGAATACGGACTCTCCAGCGAGGAGGGCGTGCTTCTCTTATGTCTCGCCGAGGCGCTGCTGCGAATCCCCGATGCCGCCACCGCCGACCGGCTGATCGCGGGAACGATCGGCTCGGGCGATTGGGCGCGGCATCTGGGGCATTCGGAGTCCGTGCTGGTCAACGCCTCCACCTGGGGGCTGATGCTGACCGGGCACATGCTCGACTGGGGCGAGGACGACGGCGCCGATCTCGGCAGCCGGTTGCAGCGTCTGATCGGACGCAGCGGCGAGCCGGTCATCCGTCAGGCCCTGCGCCACGCCATGCGCATCCTGGGCAACCAGTTCGTGCTGGGGCAGACCATCGAGGAGGCGCTCGACAACGCGTCGTTCGAGAGCAGCCAAGGCTATCGCTTCTCCTTCGACATGCTGGGCGAGGCGGCCCGCACCGCTGAAGACGCCACGCGCTACGCCGACCGTTACCTGGAAGCGGCCGCCGCCATCGCCGCGTGGGCGGGCGCGCCCGAAGCGCGTAGCGAAGAGGCGCTGCGCACGCGCCCCGGCCTGTCGGTGAAGCTCTCGGCGCTCCATCCCCGCTACGACCCGTCGCAGGAGGCGCGGCTCCATGACGAGCTGCTGCCGCGGCTGCGCGCGCTGGCGCGGACGATGCGAGAGGCATGGCTGCCGCTCACCATCGACGCGGAGGAGGCGGAGCGGCTCGATCTCTCCTTGGCTTTGCTGGAGCCGCTGTTCGCCGATCCGCGGCTTACGGGGTGGAACGGCTTGGGGGTCGCGGTGCAGGCCTATTCCAAGCGCACGCTGCCGCTGATCGACTGGTTGGCGTCCGTTGCCGAAATCACGGGACGGCGCATCCCGGTGCGCCTCGTCAAGGGCGCCTATTGGGACAGCGAGATCAAATGGGCGCAGGAAGCGGGGCTCGCCGGCTATCCGGTGTTCACGCGCAAGGTCAATACGGACGTGTCCTATTTCGCCGCGGCGCGGGCGCTGCTGGCGCGGCCCGATTGCTTCTATCCGCAATTCGCCACCCACAACGCTCAGACCATCGCGGCGGTCGCCGAGATCGCGGGGGACGCGCCTTACGAGTTCCAGCGTCTCTACGGCATGGGCGAGGCGCTGCACCGGGAGGTGGTGCATCCGGAGTCCCTCGGGAAACCCTGCCGCATCTATGCGCCGGTCGGCGGCCACCGCGACCTGCTCGCTTATCTCGTACGGCGGCTCCTCGAAAATGGCGCCAACACGTCGTTCGTCAATCGCTTGGCGGACGACGAGGCCCCGATCGCGGCCATCGTCGCCGACCCCGTGGAGAAGGCCGCGCGCCTGCCGGAGAAGGCAAATCCGTCGATCCCATTGCCGCCGAGACTGTTCGCGCGCGCGGGAGAACAGCCTCGGCCTGCCGGTGTGGGAGCCTTTGGTTCGGGCGCCGCTGCTCCGCGCCATCGAGGCGGCCCTGGCCCAACCCGCCGCGGCGAACCCGATCGTCTCTGGGAAGGACATCGAGACGGGCGGCACGGTGATCGAAATGACCTCGCCCCACCGCCGCGTCGTGTCGGGACCTGCCGCAGCGCCGACCAGGCGGCCATCGATGCGGCGCTCGACGTGGCACGCGGCGCTCATGAGGCCTGGGACGCGCGAGGCGGCGTGGCGCGGGCCGAGCATCTGGAACGCGCCGCCGATCTGTTCGAGGCCGAGCGCGCGCCGCTCATGGCACTCATGGTGCGCGAGGCCGGCAAGACATTGGGAAACGCGCAAAGCGATCTGCGCGAGGCGGTGGACTTTTTGCGGTATTACGCGGCCGAGGCACGCGCCAAGTTCGCGATGCCGCGGACGCTGGTCGGGCCGACCGGCGAGCAGAACGAGATCTCGCTTCATGGGCGGGGCGTGTTCGCCGCCATCTCGCCGTGGAACTTCCTGCTCGCCATCTTCACCGGCCAGGTCGCGGGCGCGCTCGCCGCCGGCAACGCCGTGGTGGCGAAGCCTGCGGAGCAGACGCCGCTGGTGGCGGCGCATGCGGTGCGGCTGCTGCTTAAGGCCGGGGTGCCGGGCGAGGTGCTGCATCTCCTGCCGGGGCGCGGGGATTTGGTGGGCGCCGCGCTCGTCGCCGACCCCCGGGTGGACGGGGTGGTGTTCACCGGCGGCACCGACACCGGCCGGGCCATCAACCGCACCCTGGCCGCCGCGGGGCCCATCCCGGAGCTCATCGCCGAGACCGGCGGCCTGAACGCTATGATCGTGGATTCCTCGGCGCTGCCGGAGCAGGTCGTGGACGATGCGCTTACCTCGGCCTTCGACAGCGCGGGCCAGCGCTGCTCGGCGCTTCGCGTGCTGTTTCTGCAAGAGGACGTCGCCGACGCGACCATCGCGATGCTGGTGGGCGCCGCAGAAGAGCTCACCCTCGGCGATCCGCTCGATTACGCGACGGATATCGGCCCGGTGATCGACGCAGACGCCAAGGCGGCGCTCGAGGCGCATAAAGCAAAGATGCGCAAAGAAGCCCGCGTGCTGTTCGACCCGCCCGCGAAAGACAGCCACGGCAGCTTCGTCAGCCCCGCGATCTACGAGATTCCTAAGATCGGCGTTCTGGACCGCGAGGTGTTCGGACCCATCCTCCACGTGGTGCGCTTCGAGGGCGAACGGCTCGGCGCGGTGTGCGCGGCGATCAACGCCACGGGCTACGGGCTGACGCTCGGTGTGCACAGCCGCATCAAGGCAACCGCCGACTTCGTCGCCCGGCGGGTCAGGGTGGGCAACATGTATGTGAACCGGAACCAGATCGGCGCCGTGGTCGGCGTGCAGCCCTTCGGCGGGGAGGGGCTCTCAGGCACCGGACCGAAGGCTGGCGGGCCGCGTTACCTGGAGGCGTTCGCGGTGGAGCGGGTGCGGACCACGAATCTCACCGCGTCGGGCGGCAATGCCGGCCTGTTGGCCGCGGGCGGCGAGGAGGAGTGAAAGCTCTCGGCATTGTGGTTCCCGCCTTAAGGGTCCATCTATACCCGAGAGACTAGATTCCATGGCGATTTGAGGACCATGGCGGACCCCGCTGATGGCAGACCCGAAGGCTCCAGCAAACACCAGATCCGGCGACGTGGCGCGCAAGCCGTCCGCCGCGCGCGGGGATCTCGATGCGTTCCTGAACCAGGTGCGGAGCCTTCAGCCGGCGTCATCGGGGCGGGGCCGGCTGATCTTCGCCATGGATGCGACCATGAGCCGGCAGCCCAGCTGGGACCTGGCCCTTTCGCTCCAGAGCGAGATGTTCAGCGCGGTCAAGGCGGTCGGCGGCCTCGACGTGCAGCTCATCTATTTCCGCGGCTTCAACGAGTGCCAGGCGAGCCGCTGGGTGGGCGATCCGGACGCGCTGGCGCGGCTGATGCGCCAGGTCCATTGCGAGGGCGGGCATACCCAGATCCGCAAAGTGCTGTCCCATGCGCGCCAGGAGAACGAGAAGCGAAAGGTCAATGCGCTGATCTATGTGGGCGACTGCATGGAAGAGAATGTCGACGATCTGAGCCAGCTGGCCGGCGAACTCGGGCTTTCCGGCGTGCCGGTGTTCGTGTTCCAGGAGGGGGGTGACGCCCGGGCGGAGCGCGCGTCAGGGAAATCGCACGCCTGTCGCGCGGCGCCTATTGCCGGTTCGATGCGGGCTCGGCGGCGCAGCTCCGCGAACTCCTGGCGGCCGTCGCGGTCTATGCCACGGGCGGGCGCAAGGCGCTCGAGAACTCGAAGAGCGGCGCGGCGGTGCGTCTGCTCGAACAGCTCCGCTAACGGTTTTCGCCATGGTCTATTTCCTGGCCGGGTGCGCCCTTCTCCTCGTGATCCTGTTCGGGGCGCGTCTGCTCTCGGGCGCCAATCCGCGCAAGCTCGCTTTAGGCATGCGGAAAGCGGGCGGCGTGGCGCTGTTCGCCGTCGCCGGCTTCCTGGCGTTGCGCGGGGCGCTGCCCATCGCCATCCCCATCGCGGCGTTCGCGCTGACCCTGGTCGGTGGCCGCGGCGCCGGCGGGCTCGGCGGCGGGTTCGGCTCGGCGCAGAAGTCGCAAGGTCAGACGTCGCATGTGGAAACCGAGCGGCTGGAAATGGAGCTCGACCACGACAGCGGCTATATGGACGGGAAGGTGCGCGCCGGGCGCTTCTCGGGCCGTGCGCTGTCTTCCTTAAGCGACCGCGAGGCGATCGAGCTCTACAACGACTTCGCCGCCGACCGGCTGAAGGAGGCGTCGTTGATGGAGGCCTATCTGGATTGGCGGGTCGCCGGCTGGCGGGAGCAGGCCGAGGACGCCGCCGAAGCAAGGGCCGGCCGGGCGCGGTCGAGGGGCGGGCGCATGAGCGCGGATGAGGCCCGGGCCGTGCTCGAAGTGGGGCCCGATGCCTCCGAGGAGGACATCCGCCAAGCGCATCGGCGCTGATGATGAAAATGCACCCCGACCATGGGGGGTCCACCTACCTGGCCGCCCGCATCAACGAGGCGAAAGAGGTTCTGCTCGGCGGCTAGGGGATCTGCGCCGCCGGACTACGCGGCGCCGTCTATTCGGCGGCCATGGCGATGCATTCAAGCTGCATCCGCTTCAAGGCATCGCAGGTCGATTGGGCATCGGTCTTCGAGAAGCCGGCGAACCGGGCGCGGTACCATTCGGTGCTGCCCTTGGTGAAGGAGGCCGTGAAGGGGATATGCCCGCTGAGAAGATTGGGTGCTCGTTGCCGGACCATGCCCAGGCGGTTTTGGGCGTCGCCCTCGGACGTAAAGGCGCCCACCTGGACGTGATAGTTGCCGGCCAAGCGGAAGGGGCCCGCATCGCGCGGGGTGGGGCGGTTCGGAGAGAGGCTCGCCGCCCGGACGTTGTCGCCGGGGCCGCTGGCGTCGCCTTGCTCGATGGCCGGCACCGGCATGACGGCCGAAGGCGCAGGCGGAGGCGTCGCGGAGGCGAGCGCGAAAACGGGTTTGCGTGACGGCGGCGGCGGAGGAGCCGGACCGAGCAGCGAGGCGATGAAATTGGTGGCTTTCGGCTTGCGCTGGTCTGCACTGGTCGCGTGGAGGGAGGCGGCGAGCAGGCAG
>NZ_LPWD01000221.1 GCF_001723295.1 Methyloceanibacter marginalis | reverse complement strand
CCGAGAAGGGCCTGATCGAGCGCATCGAGGCGGAGGGGCGCAACAGCCCCGCCGACGTGCTGCTCACCGTCGACATCGGCAATCTCAGCCAGGCGGTGGCTTCGGGGATCGCCCAGCCGGTCGAATCCAAGGCGGTCATCGACGCGGTTCCGCCGGCTTATCGCGGCGATAACAACGAGTGGATCGGCCTGACCCGCCGCGCGCGCGTCGTCTATGCCTCAAAGGACCGGGTGGAAGAGGACACCATTACCTACGAAGATCTCGCCGACCCCAAATGGCGCGGCAAGATCTGCATCCGCTCCGGCCAGCATTCCTACAACGTGGCGCTGATCGCCTCGATGATCGCCCATCACGGCGAGGAGAAGACAGAAGAGTGGCTGCGCGGGGTGAAAGCCAATCTGGCACGGAAGCCCGCGGGCAACGACCGGCTTCAGGTCAAGGGCGTCTATGCGGGCGAGTGCGACCTCGCCATCGGCAACACCTACTACATGGGCAAGATGCTCACGGACGAAGACCACCCAGAGCAAAAGGAATGGGCGAACTCCGTGAACATGCTGTTCCCCAACACGGATGACCGCGGCACGCATGTGAATGTGTCCGGTGCGATCCTGGCGAAGAACGCGCCCAACAAAGAGAACGCGGTGAAGTTGGTCGAGTTTCTGGCCTCCGACAAAGGCCAGGAGATGTACGCGGAAGTAAACAGCGAGTACCCCGTGAAAGAAGGGGTTCCGTGGTCGAAGCTCGTGCAGTCGTGGGGAACTTTCAAGTCGGACCCGATCTCGCTCAACGAGATCGCGGAACGGCGCAAGGCGGCGAGCGAGCTGGTGGACAAAATCGGCTTTGACGAAGGGCCAAGCTCATGAGGGGACAACGATGAGCTTTCATAAGAGAATCGATGAGCACGCTGGGCAGCGCGCTTTTATTCCGCCGCGGAGCGGCGCCGAGTGGCTGGTAGGCGTGGGCTTCCGGTGCTGGCTTGCCGGCTATGACACCGGCGATATCGCCTGCTGGGAAAACGGCTGGAACGAGTACAACCGCATCCTCGGGCCGTCACGCGCCAAGCGCGCCGTGACGGAACTTGCCTGCTGGGTCCGGGCCGTGCGCTCGTCTGCCTCGCGCAAGATCGAATATTACCCGTTCGGCTGCTCGGGCTTTTGCCCGGACGAATGCATGGCGATCTCGCTGATCGCCGCGTCTCAGAATCATCGCTGTCCGGCCATGCAGGCTTGCGCCTTGGCGCTCACCGGTTCCGATCTGGTCGAACCCGTGATCGACGCGGCCAACGCCTTCGCCGATGCGCTTCAGGAGGCGGATCAATGCCTGTCGCAAGAGGCCGTGGCGGCGCTCGTGGCGGGCAAGGCCACCGGCCGCGAGGGCGGGATCGCTGACAGGCGCTGACCAGCAAGCGGCCAAAGGCCAGCCCCCGGAGCCCGCTTCCTTTCGCCGAAGGCTCGTCCGGCTTTCGGAGAGCGGCAATCTCGGCTGGTCCGTCGCGGCGCTGATCCTGTCGCTCGTCGCGCTCGCGCCGCTCATCGCCATTGCGGCGATCGCCTTTCAGCCGAGCGGCGATACCTGGCCTCATCTCATCGCCAACGTGCTCCCGGGCGCCGTGCGGACCACGCTTGGCCTGATGCTGGGCGTGGGCCTGATCACGCTTCTGATCGGCACCGGCACGGCCTGGCTCGTCACCATGTACCGCTTTCCCGGGCGGCGCGCCTTCCAGTGCTCCTGCTTCTGCCGCTGGCGATGCCCACTTACATCATCGCCTACTGCTATCTGGAGCTGTTCGACTATTCCGGTGAAGTTCAGACCGCCATGCGCGGCGTGTTCGGCTGGCAGAATGCGCGAGACTACTGGTTCCCGGACATCCGCACCCTCGGCGGCGCCATCTTCGTCATGAGCGCGGTGCTCTATCCTTACGTCTACATCACCGCACGGGCGAGCTTCATCGCCCAGTCCGTCTGCGTGATCGAGGCGAGCCGCACGCTGGGGCGCAGCGCATCGGAAACCTTCTGGCAGATCGCGCTGCCGCTCGCGCGGCCGGCGCTGGCGGCCGGCGTGGCGCTCGCGCTGATGGAGACGCTGAACGACATCGGCGCGGTGGAGTTTTTCGGCGTGCGCACGCTGACCGTCGCCGTGTACGACACCTGGCTCGATCGCGGCAGCCTTGCCGGCGCCACGCAGATCGCCTGCGTCATGCTGGTCTTCGTCTTCGCGCTGCTGGCTCTGGAGCGCGCCTTGCGGCACGGACGGCGGTTCCATCACACGACCGGCAAGTATCGCGACCTGCCGGAGGATACCCTCACCGGCGCAAAGGGCACGCTTGCCGCTATCGCGTGCGCCCTGCCGCTCCTCGTCGGCTTTGTGCTGCCGGCCTATGTGCTGGTGGGCGATGCCATCGTCCATCTCTCGTCGGGCCTGTCGCCGGCCTTTTGGCAGGCGGCGCTGCACAGCCTGGCGCTGGCCTTCGCAGCCGCCGTCCTCGGCGTGACCTTCGCCGTGGTGCTGGCCTATGGGCGGCGGCAGACCCGCTCCAAGTTCGTTCACGTGGCAAGCCTCGTGCCCGCCATCAGCTACGCGGTGCCCGGCACCGTGCTCGCCATCGGTCTGCTCATTCCGCTCGCCGGCCTTGACAACGCCATCGACGATGCCATGCGCTCGCTGTTCGGCGTCTCCACCGGGCTCCTGTTCTCCGGCACGGCTTTCGCCATCGTGCTCGCCTACACGATCCGCTTCCTCGCCGCCTCGCTCGGGGCGGTGGAATCGGGACTGAGCAAGATCTCGCGGAACATCGACGCCGCGGGGCGCACGCTCGGCGCCACGGTGAGCGGCATGCTCTGGACCGTGCATCTGCCCCTGTTGCGCCCGGCGCTCGGCGCCGCGGCCATGCTGGTTTTCGTGGATTCCATGAAGGAGCTGCCGGCCACGCTGCTGCTGCGGCCCTTCAACTTCGATACGCTCGCCACCCAGGTGTTCACACTCGCCTCGCTTTACCGCTACGAGGAGGCCGGGCTCTCGGCCCTGACCATCGTCTTGGTCAGCTTGGCCCCGGTTCTGCTGCTGCACGGGATCATCGCCAGGAGCCGCCCCGGATCCTCGGCGAGCCGGCCCATAGCCCCTGAAACAAAGCCCGAATGGGCGTTGCGGATCTCTTGATAACCCAAGAGAATGTGTCGGTTGGGCTCGCCTGGGCCAGGCGGTTTAGGCTAGATGGAGCGGGCCATGGGGCGCTCTTCCGGGCGCCCGGCCCGTTCGCAGCGAGCTTCGCGCAGACAGCAATACGGAAAGGTCGGTATGAAGCCGCGCCAACGTCCTTGGAAATGGCTTCTTGTCGGCCTTGTCGTGATCGTGGTCGCGGGGCTTGCGCTCCTGCTCCCTCATCAGCTTGGAACGTCCTCCGAATTGCGGGACCGGGTGGCGGCTTCCCTTTCGGACTGGAGTGGCGGCACCGTCACGCTGACGGAGCCGCTCGAGGTGCGCTATTTCCCGCCCTCGCTGCGCGGCGGCTTCGTGCTGTCGAACGCTACCAACCTCCCCGCGATCCGCACCGTCACGGCGCCGGACTTCAAGGTGACGCTCGACTTTCCCGAGCTGCTGATGGGACGGGTGGAGCTCGATGCGCTGCGGCTCGGCCAGCCGACCATCACGCTGAAGGAAACTGCCGGCAAAGGCGCGGGCGATCAGCCGTTCGCGGCGATGCTTGCCGATGCGCTGATCGACCCGCCGCTGGAGGCCCTCCGCATCCGCCGCGGAACGGTCAAGTGGGCATCCGGCAAGCCGCTGATCGGCAAGCTCGACATTCGGCTCAGCGCGCACGGCCGCAGCGGCGTGTTGGCGGCGCTCGGGTCGTTCGACTTCAATGGCGAGGATGTCGCCTTCTCGCTGGACAGCGGCAAGATCAAAGAGACGGACGCGGGCAAGGCCGCGCCGGTCACGATGAAAGTTACCTCCGAACCGGTGACGGCACGCTTTTCCGGCACGGTGGACGCGGCGGACGGTCTCGAGGGCAGCGGCGACATGGAGACGGTTCTGCCAGACGCCCGCCGCTTTTTGAATTGGGTGGGCGTCGCAATCCCCGAGGGGGACAGTCTCAAGAATGTCGCGGCGTCAGGCACGGTCCATTGGAGCGGGTCGACGATGACGTTCGACGACGGCACGTTCGAACTCGACGGAAACGAAGCGGTCGGACTTTTCTCGCTCACGGCAAGCGCACGGCCCCGGGTCGAAGGCACGCTCGCCTTCGAGACCCTCATCCTCGATCCATATTTCGGCGGCGGCGACGCGAGCGCGCAAGAGATCGCTGGCTTCGACGGGTTCCTGCTGAAACATCTGGATGCGGATTTGCGCGTCTCCGCCGGCGAGATGTCGGCCGCGGGCCTGAAGCTTGGGCGTGGCGGCTTCACGATCAATGCCAAGGGCGGAACGATCTCAGGCGAGATCGGCGAGCTCGACCTTTGCGGCGGTCAGGCAGCGGGACGCGTCGGGCTCGACCTGTCAGGCGCGAGAACCGTAGCGTCCATGGTTGGCACCCTTTCCGACATCGCGATCGACACCTGTCTACAGCCCTTTGCGCTCGGCGTGCCCCTGAAGGGTCTGAGCACGCTAAAGCTCGATGTGTCGAGCGGCGGCACCACGCACGGCGAGCTCGTACGCGGGCTGGTCGGCGAGGTCAAAATCACCGCTCAGAACGGCGCAGTGCCCATCGACTTTCCAGAGCTTTCGGCGACGTCCAGTTCCGAAAGCGACGGCTGGAGCCGCGGTGCAGGCACGGCCTTTACCTCGCTCGATGCGGATTGCAGCCTCTCCGCCGGTCATCTCTGGTGCCGATCCTTCCGCATGCAGACCCCGAGAGGCTTGGTTTCGGGGTCTGGCGGGATGGATGTGGCGCAGCAAACCCTTGATTGGGACTTCCTGATAGCGGACCCTGTCGCGCCGTTGGATGCCTCGCAGCTCGTCATGGAGACGCCGCCGCGGGTCACCTTGCACGGCTCGCTCTCAGACCCCCTGATCCAAAGAGCGAATCGCCCCACCCTCGGAGCTGGATCGCCGGAAATTGACCCTAAGAGCACCTCGGCCGCGCCGCACTGAGGGCCGCAAACACAAAGACTTCGACTGAGACCATCACTCGTGTTCAGCCATCAAAGACCGTCTCTTCGAGATACCGCGACTGCCCGCCGGGCCGTGCTTATCGCCATGGCTGTCGCCGCCGCGCTCGGGGGGCACCCGGAAACCGCCCGTGCCCAGGACACACTCAGCGTGGCGACCTGGGGCGGGGCTTACGGCCGGGCGCAAGAGATCGCCTTGTTCGAGCCCTTCGCCAAGAAAACCGGCACGGTGGTCGCGACGGAAATTTACGACGGCAAACTTCCGAAGCTTAGATCCTTGATTGAGAGCGGCACACCGGTGGACGTGGTTGACGTGTCTGCCGGCGCGCTCAGCACGTTGTGCAAGGATGGCCTGCTCGAGACGATCGATGCTGCCGCGCTTGAGACCGAAGGCGGCGGCAGCGCCGGGGACGACTTTTTCACCGGCGCGGTGTCGGATTGCGGCGTGGCGAGCGTGGCGTGGTCCACGGCGGTGGCCTTCGACCGGAACGCGTTCAGCAAAGGACAGCCGGAAAACATCAGCGCACTTTTGGACACGGCGCGCTTTCCCGGAAAGCGCGGCCTGCCCAAGAACCCACGCCGCACAATCGAGTTGGCACTGCTGGCCGACGGGGTTCCACCCGAGACAGTCTATAGCGAGCTAACGACCGCGGAGGGCGCGGACCGCGCGTTCGCCGCGTTGGACAAGATCAAGAACGACGTCTTTTTGTGGGACAAGGCTGAACAGCCGATCACTTGGTTGCTCGAGGACAAGGTTGCGATGACCGCCGGCTATAGCGGGCGTATTTTCCGCGCCGCGGTAGGTGACCGCAATGTCGACGTCTTGTGGGACGGGCAGATCTACGACCTGGATGCTTGGGCGATCCCCAAGACATCGGAAAACAAAGAAGAGGCGATGCGCTTCATCCGCTTCGCCACGGCGCCCGAGCAACTCGCGGCGCAAGCAAGGCTCACCTCCTACGGCCCGATGCGAAAATCCGCTCTGGAGCTGGTCGGCACACATCCCATCATCGGCGTGGACATGCAGAAGTTCCTGCCGACCGCACCGGCCAACTTTCAGAAAGCGTTGAAATTCGACGACGCGTGGTGGGACCAAAACGGCGCGGCGCTCACCCAGCGTTTTGCCATTTGGGCGGCCGAAGTCGAGGCGGCGGAGGCTGCGCGGCAGGCCGAGCGCAAAGCCAAAGAAGCCGCCGAGACGGAGAGCACGCCGAAGGCCGCGCCCTAGACACCGTCTTAGGCGCCGCATGACAGCTTCTCTTCGCGAAATGACTATCCCAAGAAAGTGCGGGTAAGCGGCAACTCGCAATTGCCTTATCTGTCGTCTTCGTGTCATCCTGAAACTTAGAGAGAGTCACCGGGTGACATCATCCAGCGACATCCTCTACGCAGAACGCACGATCAGAACGGCATGCCGCAAGGTATGCTGAGACTGCCAAGGC
>NZ_LPWD01000220.1 GCF_001723295.1 Methyloceanibacter marginalis | reverse complement strand
CCGTCCGGCGTCTCGTAGTCCGTGCCGTAAATTTCGAGCGACGGCCGCATGCCGAGTGCGGTTTCCGACGCCACCTTGATGAGATGGGTCGCCCGCGGCGTGGACTGGCCGCTGCGGCCCTTCGGATCGGCGCCGGCGACGTTGAAATAGCGGAGCGCCACGAAGCGCAAGGGATGCGCCTTGGCCGTGTCGCGCAGCATCGTCTCGGTCATCAGCTTGGAACTCCCGTAGGGCGAGATCGGTTGAAGAACTGCGGTCTCGGTGACGGGGTTGATCTCCGGGATGCCGTAGACGGCGGCCGTGGACGAGAAGATGAAATTCGGAATCTTGGCTGCGACCGCGCAGGCGAGCAGCGTGCGCGAGTTGCAGGTGTTGTTGAGATAGTAGCCCAGCGGATCGGTCACCGAATCCGGCACGACGATGGAGCCCGCGAAATGGAGAATGGCGTCGATCTCATAGTCGCGCAGCAGCCGGCTGACGAGTTCGGGATCCCCCACATTGCCTTCGACGAAGGTGGCGCCCGCCGGAACCGACCGGCGATAACCGGTGGACAGATTGTCGAGCACCACGACATCTTCGCCGGCGTCGACAAGTTCGAGCGCCATATGGCTGCCGATATAGCCGGCCCCACCGGTGACAAGCACAGTCATTCGCTGAAGACTCCCGCAAAAGCCCCAATTGCAATTCCTTGCGTGTTATCGCAAAGAGGTTGAGGGACTTCTAAGTATCTGAGGCCGGATTTCTGGCCGTTTCAAGCCCGAAGGAAACTTGATGTCTGCTCGCGTCCGTAAAGCCGTGTTTCCCGTCGCCGGGCTCGGCACCCGCTTTCTCCCCGCCACCAAGGCCATGCCCAAGGAGATGCTGACGGTCGTCGACCGGCCACTGATTCAGCACGTGGTCGACGAGGCGCGCGAAGCCGGCATCGAGCATTTCATCTTCGTCACCGGTCGGGGCAAAGGCGTCATCGAGGATCATTTCGACAGGCAGCCGGAGCTCGAGGAGACGCTGGCCGCGCGCGGCAAGACGGCGGAGCTGGAGATGCTCGCCGCGGGCCTCCCCGAGGCGGGACAGGCGAGCTTCGTGCGCCAACAGGCCCCGCTTGGTCTCGGGCATGCGGTGTGGTGCGCCCGGGACATCGTCGGCGACGAGCCCTTCGCCGTGGTGCTGCCCGACGTTCTGGTACAGAGCCCCGGCAAGGGGCTGCCTCGCGCAGATGCTCGACTCTACGACAAGCGCGGCGGCAACATCCTCGCCGTCGAGCCGGTGCCCGACGATCAGACCAAGAATTACGGCGTGGTCGCCACCGGCCAAGCGGACGGGAACGTCTTTCCGGTGACCGGCATGGTCGAGAAGCCCGCGCCCGGCACCGCGCCGTCCAATCTCACCATTCTCGGCCGCTATATCCTGCAGCCCGAGATCTTCGATCTGCTGGCGACACAGAGGAAGGGTGCGGGCGGTGAGATCCAGCTCACCGACGCCATGCAAACGCTCTTGAAAAAAGAGCCCTTCTATGCGGTCGAGTACGAAGGCCGCGCCTTCGACTGCGGCTCCAAGGCGGGCTTCCTCGCCGCCAACGTCGCCTATGCCCTGGCGCGGCCCGACCTGCGCGACGCCGTCATCGCCGAGATCAAGGACCTGGTCTGAGGACCGTCCTATTTCCGGATGCGCATGCCGATCCGGACCTCGTTCTCGTTGAAATTATTGAGCCGGTCCGTGGAGAAGAAGTCCGTGTGCTCGTAGCGGGCATAGATCGAGAAATTCGGATTGAAGAAATATTCGGCCGTGGCGCCTTCCTTCACCCGCTCGTCCACCAGGGTGCTCGCCGCGTAATCGGCGATCTCGTAGGAGACATAGCCGCCGACGACGAGAAAGCGCCAGAAGGCGTGCTGGACGGAAAGCTCGTAGAAGCGGTCGATGGCGCCGAGCGAGTCCACCAAGCTCGAGGTGCTGACCTGCGACCGCGCCAGGAACTCGACCATGGTCATCGGCGTCGGCAGCCAGATGATATCGGCGTTCAGCAGCACGCCCTCGATGGGCGCGATGCTCTCGTCGATCGAGGTCTGCTCGCCCCACCCGAGACTCATCTCGCCGAAGAAGGCATCGCTGAAGGCGAACGTCATGCCTGACAGAACCGCGAAGCCGTTCGAATCCCGCGTAATCCCGCTGACGCTGATCGGCTGCTCGTAGACCTCTCGCTGATCTCGCCATCGACGAACACCGCGAGGTCCGGCTGCAGCTCGTAAGTGCCGCGCATCGACAGCTCGTCCTCGCGATAGTCTCTGATATCCTGCTGGGGAATGATCCTGTTTATGGTCGGGTCGAGCACGCCGATCGCGCCGACGTCCGAGTAGTCGTACCGGGCGACTTCGCCTTCCACCTCGAGCGTCAGCCGGTTGAAGGTATGATCGGCGCCCGCCGTGATGTGCTCCTCTTGCACGTTGGTCTGCACGCCGGCGATGTCGGTGAGGCTGATGGAGTTGCGCCCCTCCTGCGTCTGCGACTTGCCGAGTTCGAGCTCGAGGTGGGTGCGCCGCGTCACGTCGAGCCGGCCCTTGAGCAGCGCCAGGTAGGTCTTGTCGTCCTCGACCGGGAAGTTCTTGTACCAGCTCCGGTCCGCGTCGAACTCCGCGCTGAAGAAGTGCCGCGCCCAGTTCGATTCCAGGCGAACGTTCGGGGCAAACTCGAAGGCGTAGTCGGAGCGCGGGATGCGCGTGCCGAGCACGTTGTCGGTCAGAATGGTGCCGATCTCCGCCTCGGTGAACAGAATGAAGCTGCCGAGCCGCGTGCCGATCGGCACGTAGGGATCGAGCTCGTGGCCTTTCGGCGCCACCGGCACATTTTCCAGGTCGTCGTCGTCCACGCTCGGCGGCGCCTCCAGAGGCTCGCCAAATGCGTTCGTGATGCCGGGGCCCGGGGCCCGAGCGATGGGCGCGGCCGACTCGTCCCCGATGCCGCCGAGCGGCGGCGGCGGTTCCGGCGCGGTCGGCAACAGAGAGGGGTCCCTCGCAAGGTCGTCGGAAAGGGATCGTTGGCGCCCCGGCCCTCCCCGCCTTCCTCCGCGGTCCCGGACCCACCGGGCTGGCGGCGCCGTTGCAGGGATTCGAGCGCGGCAGGTGAGGCCGTCTCGGCGTCTTGCACACCGATGCTGCCGCGCAGAGCGGGCGCATCTTGAGCGGCGGCCGGCGCGAGCACTGCGGCAAGCAGGGTGGCAGCGAGCACGCCCGCTGCGCTGAACGTATGGCGACGCGGCAAGGACGCACCTCGATGGACTCTGGGCAACGGCCCGGAAACCCGGAAAAGTTCGGGGGTCGGACCACGGCCCGTTGAGGCTCCGAGCCTAGGAGAAATAG
>NZ_LPWD01000219.1 GCF_001723295.1 Methyloceanibacter marginalis | reverse complement strand
GTGCCGGCATCGCCGCTGTAGTGGTAGGCGTCGGTCCGGACATAGACGCCGGGCACGGAGGGAATGACGCCGCCGAAAATGTCCGTATAGCCCTTGACCCAAGGACCGGTGCCGAACTCGGCTGCCTGGACGGGTCCGGCGCCCAGAACCGCGACGATCAAGGCAATGCCGCTTGCGCTCTTCCACGTCATCGACGCCTCCCTCCCCAAGATGGCCGACCTGCTTTTTTCTTTTCAAACCATTCTAGGGAGGTTCCAGCCCCGTCGCCATCGAGCAGGAAGACTTGACTGCGAGATGCGAGCGGCTGGAGGCAGATTTGCCACAGCGTCGCTCAGCTCACGGAGGGCGCGAGGCTCTCGATATGGTCCCGGCGCCAATCTTGTCATGATCGACGGCTCGGGCCACTCTCCCGGTCGAGGCCGGGCGGAGGCCTTGACGCATCGAAGGTCTCGCCGACGAGGCCGGACGGAATAAGTCGGAATATGGAGGCGCGCGCATGACGATCAGGCTTTGGCGGAACCTCCTTGTGGCGGCGGTGCTCGGCCTCTGCGGAGCCGCGTCGCCGGTGTGGGCGCAAAGTGCGGATCCGCTGCCGTCATGGAACGACAGCGCGGTGAAGACGGACATTCTCGATTTCGTCGCGCGCGTGACCACCGATGGCAGTCCGGATTACGTGCCGCCGCAGGATCGCATCGCCACCTTCGACAATGACGGGACGCTCTGGGTCGAGCAGCCGCTCTACACACAATTCGTGTTCGTCATCGACCGGGTCAAGGCGGTCTCCAACCAGCACCCGGAGTGGAAGACCAAGGAGCCGTTCAAGTCGGCGCTCGACGGCAACACTGCGAAGCTCCTCACCTACGGCGAGAAGGGCGCGATCGCGCTGATCACCGCGACCCATAGCGGCATGACCACGGTCGAGTTCAACGACACCGTGAACGCCTGGCTGAAGACGGCCAAGCACCCGCGCTTCAAGCGGCCTTACACCGACCTGACCTACAAGCCGATGATCGAGCTGCTTGAGTATCTGCGGGCCAACGGGTTCATGACCTTCATTGTTTCCGGCGGCGGGATCGAGTTCATGCGCGCCTACACGGAGCAATGCTACGGCATTCCGCCGTGGCATGTGGTCGGTTCCGCCGGCAAGACCGAGTTCCGCATGTGGGATGCAAGCCCCACCCTGGTGAAGCTGCCGGACCTGCTATTCTTCGACGACGGGCCGGGCAAGGCGGAAGGCATCAACCACTATATCGGCCGCCAGCCGATCTTCGCCTTCGGCAACTCCATTGGCGACAAAGAGATGCTGGAGTGGACCGCGAACTGCCAAGGCCTGTGCTTCATGGGTCTTGTGCATCACGACGACGCGGTGCGGGAGTACGCTTACGGACCGGACTCCGATGTGGGCCGGTTTCCCGTCGCGCTGATGGAGCATGCCGAAGCTGTTGGCTGGGACGTGGTCAGCATGAAGAACGACTGGAAGGAGATTTTCTCCTGGGCCAAGCCTTGAGCGAATAGGGAAAAAACCATGCTGAAACCGTTGATGCTTGTCTCGGGCGTGATCGAGGTCGTGTTCGGTCTCTCGGCGCTCGTCGCGCCGCTGGTGGTGGTCGAGGCCGTCGGCGGGAGCAACGGCGACATCCCGACGCTCGCTCTCATCCGCCTGCTCGGTGCGGCGACCTTAGGGCTTGGCGGCGGCGCGCTGATCGGACGGACGCACCTGGACACGGTAGGAGGCATGGCGGCCGCGTACGGTCTCGGCCTCTACAACGTGCTGGCGGCCCCCGCGCTCATCTTTGGCGCGGCGAGCGCAGGCGGCCCCGGCCTGTGGGCCGGAGCCATACTGCACAGCGTGATCGCGGTACTGTTCGTTTTGGCGTTTCTGAGGCGGCGTTAGCACCGCTTCATCGACACCGGCTGGGTCGAGCGCATGCCGATGGCGCGTGCCGCGCCCGCCGAGAGGTCGAGGTGCACGCCCTTGGTGAAGGGGCCGCGGTCGTTGACGCGCACCTTGACCGACTTGCCGGTCTTCGGATTGCTCACCCTGAGGCACGTGCCGAAGGGGAGCGACCGATGGGCCGCCGTCAGCCCGTTGGGATTGAAGATCTCCCCGTTCGCCGTGCGATTGCCGGCCAGTTCGTTCCCGTACCAGGTCGCGGTGACCGTGCTGCTTGCCGCCTGGGCCGGAACGGCCAGAAGGACGAGGGACGCGAAAGCCCAATAACGCATGATATTCCCACCTTGCTTCCTGTTATCGAAGCCTTGCTGGTAGGGGGCGGAAGGGGCCGAAATTCGGAGCGGGCGCGGCCATCGTTGGGAGACGCCGGGGCGAGAATGGGGCTTGTTTTTTTAAGGATTTAGTAACCCTCGCAATGGGCCCCGGTTTTGGGCTAGTTTCCTGAGCAGAAAGGGAAAACCCGCCAATCGGGGGACTTTTGGCCGGGGCAGGGGGGCACGTTGAGTAAATCGGGGTCTGCGTTGGGGGTTCTAGGGAGCCTCGCCCTTGCCGTTGCGCTTGCCGGCTGCGCCGCGGCCATTGCGCGCAATCCCGTACCCGTCTCCCTCGAGGGCCAGGCCCAAGTCGCCGGCATGGGGACAGAGACCATCCGCTTCTGGGGCGATGAGTTGCCTCCCAACAGCGAAGCCATCGTCAAGGAGAAGTGGGCCCAGACCCGGGCGAACCGGCCGGAGCTTTTGGCGCGGGGCCGCCGTCCGGTGATGACCTCGCTCGCGCTTTCAGGCGGCGGCAGCGATGGCGCCTTCGGCGCTGGCGTGCTCGGCGGATGGACCGCTTCGGGCAAGCGGCCGGAGTTCGACGTCGTCACCGGCGTCTCGACGGGGGCGCTGACGGCGCCGTTCGCCTTCCTCGGCCCGAAATACGACGGGGTCCTGAAAGAGGTCTTCACGCAGTCCGACACGAAAGACGTCGCCATCATGCGGCCCGTGCGCGGTCTGCTCGGCGGCGATGCGCTCGCGAGCAACGCGCCTCTCGCCAAGGTGATCGACCGCTATATTGACGAGGCGTTCCTCGAAGAGGTGGCGGCGGAGCACCGCAAGGGACGCCGGCTCCTGATCGGCACCACAAATCTCGATGCCGAGCGTCCGGTGATCTGGGACATGGGCGCGATCGCCACGAGCGGAAGCCCCGAGGCGCTGGACCTCTTCCGCACGGTCCTGCTCGCCTCCGCCGCCATTCCCGCCGTCTTTCCGCCCGGCTTCATCAAGGTCTCGGCGGGCGGTACGACCTACGAGGAGATGCATGTCGATGGCGGGGCGACGCGGGAAGTGTTCCTCGTACCGACGCAGTTCATGGCAAGCAAGGTCGACGGCAGTCTCGGCATTCGTCCGATCCGGCGCACCTACATCATCCGGAACGGCCATGTCGCTCCGGAATACAAGGTCGTGAAGGCGAGGACGCTGTCGATTGCCGGGCGGGCGGTGTCGAGCCTGATCAAGAGCCAAGGTGTCGGCGACCTGTATCAGCTCTACGTCTTCTGCAAGCGCAACGGCATCGACTACAACCTCGCCTATATCCCCGCCGATTTCCACGACACCAGCACCCAAGCCTTCGACCCGGTCTATATGTCGAGGCTCTACGAACGCGGCTACCAGATGGCGGCAAGCGGCTACCCCTGGAAGAAGCAGCCGCCGCAGATGGGCGCAAACTGATATTCGCACAGCCGCGTTTCCCACAGCCGCTGTGACGATGGCGGGGGCTGCACTCGGGGCCGAACCTGGCCTATAAGGACAGCAAGAAACTGGAACGGTTTTGACAGGGAGAAAGACGTATGGACCTCGCTGCGTTGAACAAGGTGGCCACGGCCATGACCACGCCCGGAAAGGGCATCCTGGCGGCGGATGAGTCGGGCGGAACGATCAAGAAGCGCTTCGATGCGATTGGCGTCGAATCCACCGAGGAGAACCGGCGCGACTATCGCGAGCTCCTGTTCCGGTCGGAAAAGGCCATGCACAACCGCATCTCCGGTGTGATCCTGTTCGACGAGACCATCCGCCAGAAGGCGGCGGACGGCACGCCGCTGGTCAAGGTCATCGAGGCGGCGGGCTCCATCCCCGGCATCAAGGTGGACAAGGGCGCCAAGCCGCTGCCCTTCTGTCCCGGCGAGACCATCACCGAAGGGCTCGACGGGTTGCGCGAGCGGCTGATCGAATATCGGGAGCTCGGTGCCAAGTTCTGCAAATGGCGCGCTGTGATCGATATCGGACCCGGCATCCCGAGCCACGACGCCATCAACGCGAACGCCCATGCGCTCGCCCGCTACGCGGCGCTCTGCCAGGAGCAGGATCTGGTGCCGATCGTGGAGCCCGAAGTGCTGATGGACGGCGACCACACCATCGAACGCTGCGAAGCCGTCACTGAGTGGACGCTGAAGACCGTATTCCAGGAGCTGTACTACGCCAAGGTCAAGCTCGAAGGCATGGTGCTCAAGCCGAACATGATCGTGCCGGGCGCCGAGTGCGCCACGCAGGCTCCCGATCAAGAGATCGCCGAGCGGACCATTCGCGTCCTCAAGAACTGTGTGCCGTCGGCGGTGCCGGGCATCGCCTTCCTGTCGGGTGGCCAGTCGGACGTGGAAGCTACGGCGCGGCTTGATGCCATGAACCGCGTTGGCGGCTTCCCCTGGCATCTCACCTTCTCCTATGGTCGCGCGCTGCAGCACGCGCCGCAAGTGGCCTGGGCCGGCAAGACGGACAATGTGAGCGCGGCGCAAGCCGCTTTCTCGCACCGCGCGGAGATGAACGGGCTTGCCACCCTTGGAAAATGGACGCCGGAGATCGAGAAGAAAGCCGCCTAGGCTGCGCTCGGGGCCTTAGGCTTGAAAAGGGCCGCCGACACGGCCTTTTCCGCTTCGACGATGAGCAACAGGCTACGCCAATAGCCAGCACGAGCAGTCCGTCGGCTGGCGCCATGGGCTCCGTCGCGAAAACCTCCTGGAAGAAGGGAAGGTAAGTGAAGGCGGCCTGCGCCGCCACCGCCACGGCAATGCCGATCAGGACGGCCGGCGTTCCCAACATGCCGCGCCACGTGATCGCGCCGCCGTAGATGTAGCGGACGCTGAACAGGTAAAAGATCTCCATGACGACAATGGTGTTCACGGCAAGGGTCCGGGCCATGTCGACGGACTGACCGGTGTCGAGGGCATAGAAGAAAACGCCGAACACGCCGGCGACGAACAGCAGGGACACGAAAACGGTTCGCCAGATGACCATGCGCGAGAGCAAATTCTTCGACGGGTCTCGCGGGGGGCGCTGCATCGTCCCCGGCTCGGTCGGCTCGAACGCCAGCGTGAGTCCGAGCGCGACGGCGGTCACCATGTTGATCCAAAGAATCTGGATTGGGGTGATGGGCAGCGTCAGGCCGAAGGCGATGGCGCCGATGATCGCCGCCGCCTCTCCGCCATTGGTCGGCAAGGTCCAGGCGATGACTTTGCGAAGATTGTCGTAGACCGTGCGTCCTTCCCGCACCGCGGCGACGATCGAGGCGAAGTTGTCGTCGGCGAGCACGACCTCCGCCGCCTCCTTGGCCGCATCGGTTCCCTTCCGGCCCATGGCGACGCCGACATCGGCGCGCTTCAGAGCGGGCGCGTCGTTGACGCCGTCGCCCGTCATGGCTGTTACGGCATGGTCCGCCTGCAGCGCTTCCACCAGGCGCAGCTTGTGCGTAGGGCTCGTCCGCGCGAACACGGTGACGTTGCGCACGACATCTCTAGCTCCGTGTCGTCGACCCCATCGAGTTGGCTTCCGGTCATCGTGACAGGCTCGGGCGCCAGGCGAAGCTCGCGGGCAATGGCCTCGGCCGTCGCGGCATGGTCGCCCGTGATCATTTTCACGGCGATGCCGGCCTCCTGGCATTCGCGAATTGCGGCCAGAACCTCTTCGCGCGGCGGGTCGAGGAGCCCGAGCAGGCCGATCAAAGTCGCGTTGCGCTCGACATCGGAAAAATTGAGGTCGCGATGGCCTTTGGGCTGGTCTTTGCGGGCGATCGCCAGCATGCGCTGGCCTTGTGCGGCAACTGCATTGGTCTGTGCCTGCCAGAACGCATCATCGAGCGGCTCGTCCCCCGCAGGGCCCTCTGCCTGCTGCACATGGCGAGAACGCGTTCCGGGGCGCTGATGAGCGCAAAGGTTGCGCCGTCCTCATGGCTATGGTGCAGCGTCGCCATGAATTTGTGCTCGG
>NZ_LPWD01000218.1 GCF_001723295.1 Methyloceanibacter marginalis | reverse complement strand
ATTTCCGTCGCGCCCCCCGCCGCAGGTCGTCCCACATGGACGAGCGGGCATTTTTTATCGACGGCGAGCATGCCCCGCGCCGCGAGCCTGAAGAGGGCGTCGGGGAGGCGCAGCGCGAAGGCCATGAGCCGGGGCGGCACCCCTTCGACCGGCGCAGGACGGACGCCGGCGGCCCGCAGGACGGCGAGCCCCTCGCGCATCTGCCGCGACATCAGGAGACGCCAGCGGCGTTCGCGAAGCTGCTGATGCAGCGGCAGGTCGGACAGGGCATTGAGCGCGTTGTTGAGGTTTACGAGGAGCTTGCCCCACATGACCGCCTCGATGTCGGGGTGTTCGGCCACGCGCGCGCCCTTGACGTTGAGCAGCTTGCGCAAGCCATCGACACCTGTCTGGATCCGGATCACGCCGCTCGTTGCCCGGTGGAAGCGCGGGCTTCGTCGCTCTCGTGGTTCTGCACCACGTTGAACGGCACCATAGCGGCGAGGACGCGGCGCTTCGGCCCCAGGACGCGGCGCAGGACGTGAGCATTGTCCACGCCGTTCTGCAGGCTGACGACAACTGTGTCTTTTGCCGTATACGCCTTGATCAATTGAGCCACCGTCTCCGTGTCGCGCGACTTCACCGTGACCAGCACGATCTTCGCGCCCTGCAGCGCAGCCGAGGCATCGGCGGTGGCGGTCAGGGCCGTAGGGGGCAGGGTTGTGTCGCGTCCTTCGAGATCGGACGCGCGAATACCGTGACTCGCGATGGCCTCTGCCAAAGGTGCGCGTGACAGCAGTGTGACTTTCCGCCCCGACGCGGCCAGGAGCGCGCCGACATAGCAGCCGACGCTGCCGGCGCCTGCGACGGTGATGGCGGACTTGCGCGGAAATCTCATGGATAGGCCTTCGTAAGGAGGTTAAGCATGATGAGCTACAACCATGAAGAGGGCTTAATTTCCCGGCAGGGTCGGATTTGGGTTAGTAGATATAGGGGCCTTGGTCAGCGGCTGCGTCAAGTTTGCCACCTCATTGAGTTTGCGATCAGGACGGATCGGGATAAGAGCGTAGAGTATGAACGAACGTTTCGACAGCGAACTCGCCGATACCATTGCCGAACGGGTAGGAGCGATCGACGCTCCGGAGTTACGCGGCGGGGCCATGGTCAGGCCGCCTGCTTTGGCGCAGCATCCGGGTCATTTGAAGCGTGCGGCCAAGCGGCGGCTGCCGATCGCGATCTACGATTTTCTCGAAGGCGGCTCCAACGACGAGGTGACCCTCAAGCGGAACCTCGACGACTTCGCGGCGTTGCGGCTGCGACAGCGCGTGTTTGATCATGTGGCCAGCCGCAATATGCACACGGTTCTGTTCGGGCAGCGCGCGGCGATCCCGGTTGCCTTGGCGCCGATCGGCATGGGCGGGGTGTTCTACCCTCGCGCGGAAATTCATGCGGCGCGTGCCGCGGCTTCCTACGGCGTCCCGTATTGTCTCAGCACCCTGGCGAGTTGCTCCATCGAGGATGTCGCCGCCGCGGTCGACACGCCGTTTCTGTTTCAGCTCTACATGATGAAGGACCGCGCGATCAACGCGGCGCTCCTGCAGCGGGCCGAGCAGGCGAAATGTCCGGGGCTCGTCGTCAATGTCGACACGGCGGTGCAAGGACGGCGCAACCGGGATCTCGACAACGGGCTGGTCGTGCCTTTGAAAGTGCGACCGCGCCACGTGGCGCGTATCGTGCGGAAGCCACGTTGGCTCTACGATTGGCTCCGCAACAAGCCAACCCTCGGCAATCTCGCGCCTTATTCGCCCGACGGCACCGATTTGGCGACCGTGTCGGCTTGGGCTGAGCCGCGTTTCAAGGGCTCGGTGACACGCGACGATCTTGAATGGGTTCGCCATCACTGGCAGCGCAAATTGATCGTCAAAGGCGTCCTCGACCCCGAGGACGCCAAGCTTGCCGTTAGCCTCGGCGCCGATTGCGTCATCGTCTCCAATCACGGGGGCCGTCAGCTCGACGGTGCCAGCAGCACCATCGACATGTTGCCGCGGATTCGAGAGGCGGTCGGCGACGCTGTCGAGGTGGTTCTGGACAGCGGCGTTCGCTCCGGCTCCGACATTTTGAAGGCGCTAGGGCGTGGCGCGAATGGTTGCCTGGTGGGACGCGCCTATGTCTACGGGCTCGCGGCCCATGGCGAGCAGGGTGTCACCGCTGCGCTTTCGCTGCTGGCGCAAGAGCTCGACGAGGCGATGACGCTGACGGGAACCGCCGACGTCAACGCCTTGCCGGAAAATCTGGTGTTCGCGGCTTAAGTCCGCCAGGGATGCTCGGGTAGCTCCGTCACGCCGAGAACCTTCACGCCCGCCTCGGCCACGGCATGATCGTTCTCGACCACGCTGCCGCTGACGCCGATGGCGCCGACGAGCACGCCGTCCTCATCGACGATGGGTACGCCGCCTGGGAAGGTGATCAACCCGTCATTGGAATGCTCAATGCCGTAAAGCGGCTTGCCGGGCTGTGACAGCTGGCCGAGTTGCCCTGTCGCCATGCCGAAGAAGCAGGACGTGGTGGCCTTCTTGATGGCGATGTCGATGGAGCCGACCCAGGCGTCGTCCATGCGAATGAAGGCTTTCAGGTTGGCGCCGGAGTCGACCACCGCGATACACATTTGGGTGTTCAACTCGAGGGCTTTCTTGCGCGCTGCGGCGATGGCCTTCTCGGCATGCTCCAAGGTTACGTGCATGGGTACTCTCTCCTCGGTTGGTTGTGGTGCAGGTAGTGGGGGTATCAACGCCCGGGCGCGCACTTGGTGCCGTCGAGGGCGGCACTTTTGACGTTAGTAAAAGAGGCTCGACACCGACTTTTCTTCCGCGGTGCGGGCGATGGCTTCGCCCAGAAGCGGGGCGATGGGCAGCACGCGGATATTGTGAGCCTTCAGCACGGATTCGCTCGGCTGGATCGAGTCTGTAATAACCAGCTCCTTGAGCT
>NZ_LPWD01000217.1 GCF_001723295.1 Methyloceanibacter marginalis | reverse complement strand
GCATGGCGCGCCCGCCGAGCTTGCCGATGCGGAGATCAATGTCGGGGGCAGCGTCACCGGCGAGAAGCCGCAAGCCTTGCTCGTTCTCCTCTTTCCCGACCTGCCGCAGGACAAGCTCGCCGCGGCAGCCGGCGCCGAAGGAACGTTGTCGGTGAAGCTTGCCGGCGTGCCGAGCAAAAAACTGACCGGCCGGGCCGCCTTGGAGACCGGCGCCCTGCAGCTTGCCTTTGAAGGGCAGGGGACGCTGCAAGACGACGGCGTCGCCTTGAACGGTTACGCGTCTGTGGCGACGCAGGACGCGAGCCTCGCGCTGCCGCTGCTGGGTCTCGATGCGCCCCCCCAGCGCCAACGCGGTGCCGCTCACGGTGAGCGCCAACCTGAGAAAGAAAGCCGGCGTCATCGATCTCGACTCCGTCAAGGCCGAGGTCGCGGGCGACGCCATCGAAGGCAGCGCGCATTTCGAGCGCGACGGAGTGACCACCAAGTTCAAGATCGCCGCCAATGCGGAGCGCGTCTCGCTGCCGGCGGTGCTGGGCGTCCTCGTGGCGTGGGAGCGCACGGCCTCCACTGAAGAGATGCTGGGCTCGGTCAGCGCGGATGCCGCTGAAGTGTGGCCGGCACGCGGCTTCGCCCTCGATCTCATCGACAACGCTGAAGGCGACGTCACCCTCAACGCCAGGACGCTCGTCCTCGGCGCGCCGTTCCAGGTCGCGGACGCCACGCTCAATGCCCGGGTCGACAATGATGGTCTTGCGATCACGGATCTCGACGGGCGGTTGTTCGGCGGCGACTTTGCCGCCTCGGGCGTCCTCTCGCCGCGCGGAAACGGTGCGGCGCTCACCGCCAAGGCCGACCTGAAAAACGCCAGCCTCGGGGCGCTGTCCGAGGCGGTCGCCGGAAACAATCTCGCCGAAGGCCCGTTCGACATCGCCTTCTCCGTGCAAGGGGAGGGCTTGAGCCCGCCGGGCCTTGTCGCCGGCCTGAGCGGCAAGGGCACGCTCGCGCTCGGCGAAGGCGTGCTGACGGCCATGACGTCCGAGCCCTTGCGCAAAGTCGCGGCCAAGGCGGCCAACACCACGATCAAGGCGACCAAGGCGGAGATCGACGCGGACACCGAGCAAGTTCGCAACACGCTGACCGACGGCACGTACGGCTTTGCGCCGGCGACCTTCGCGCTCGACGTCAAGAACGGCACGGTGCGCCTTGCGCCTACCACGCTGGCGGGGACCGGCGCCGAGGCAGACGTCAACGCCTATGTGGAGCTCGCCAGTCTCAAGCTCGACAGCGAATGGCAGATGCGTTTGACGGGCCCGGCAGCGAGAAGGTTCCGCCCGTCAGCGTGGTGTTCGCCGGGCCTCTCGATGAGGCGGGCGCCATCGTGCCCGCCGTCGATACGGCGGCCATCGAGAGCTACCTGACGATTCGCCGCCTCCAGGAAGACGTGGAGCGGCTCGAGACGCTGGACGTGAGCGGGCGCGCCGCCCGGCAAGACAGCACCGCGGAGGACAGGGCCGCCGCCGAACGGGCAGCGGCGGAAAAAGCTGCCGCGGAACGGGCTGCCGCCGAACGGGCTGCCGCCGAACGCGCTGCTGCCGAACGGGCCGCCGCCGAGAGAGCGGCGCGGGAGAAGGCTGAAGCCGAGGCACAGGCTGCGGCTGAAAGAGAAGCCGCCGAACAGGCCGCGGC
>NZ_LPWD01000216.1 GCF_001723295.1 Methyloceanibacter marginalis | reverse complement strand
GGATATCCCGCCGCGGGCTCTTGTAGTTAGGCTAGAGGATCGCGTCAGTGGCGTCGTCCCCAACAACCGAGATCTCGTTTGAGTTGAACTGGATGTTGGCACCCTGAACGATGTTCTGGGTGAACGCTTCCTGATTGACGATCGCATCAGCGGTGGTGGTGCCTGTGCCGCTGATGTTGCCGATTTCGGTCTCAGCCTTGGCGTCGTCCATCTTGGCTTCGCCGCCATCGGCAAAGGCTTGCTGAATGAACGAAGCTGCGCCGATGTTCCCATCGTCGAACTTGTCGTCCATCTTGCCGTCAACGTGATCGGCGTCGTACTTGACTTCTGGACTGTTCAGATAGTCGTTGTCGACGAGCGAGTTTACCTGCTGGATGTTGAAGGCGTTATCGTTGCCCTTGCCGTCAACGTCTTGCCAGACGTTGTTCGCGAGGGCTTGGACGATACCTTCGTTGTCATCCGCGTTGAAGTACTCGATATCGATCAGGTCGTCGTCGGTCGGCAAGCTGTCGAGGTCTAGGTCAATGCTAACGTCAACGTCCACCTTGGTCTCGACGTCGGTCTTGACCTCGTTCTTGACCTCGTTGCTGACTTTGTTGTCAACGTCGTTGTCGACCTTGTTCTCGAGCTTATTGTCGACTTCGTTTTCGACCTTGTTCTCGTTCTCGTTCTTGTTCTCGTTCGAGTTCTTATTGTCGTTGTCGTTCTCGTTCTTGTTCTCGTTTTCGCTCTTTAGATCCTGAACGGCAAACTGCCATTGGGACTGATGCTGATCTTGCTTCTGATCCTGATCCTGCTTCTGTTCCTGGCTTTGCTTGTCGTCCTTCTTGTGATCGTCGTCTCTGGGGTTCTTTGGGTGGTTTGGGTCGGTAAGCCATGATGGTCTCCTTGGCTTTTCAAGGACGCATCGCGGCTGAGAAACTCGCTGATCTTCTGCGTCGGCGAGAGACGCATATGCGATGACGTCCGGTCTAAGACATCTATCTGCGGCCCGGATTGCGGGGCGGCTCGCGCTTACGCCAAGACACACCGCGGATCTGCCGCTTCGGTATTGGGCTGGCTTTTCTGGGTATTTGCCTCCTTCCTGTTGTTTTTGACCGGAAAGCATCCGATCAAATTAGAGTTCTTTTTTAGGAGAGGCTTAGTAAGGTCAGCAATATTCTTATGCGTACCAAGTATTATCTAATAAGTACCCTGTATTTATGCTGCATTGCAAAACAACGCGTCGGACCGTTCTGACGCGTACCCCGAAATGAGAACGAAGCTTTATTCTGCTTGGATTTCTTGAGACATGGCTGTGTGACATAGAATACTATGCGTACCGTCGTTTATACAACGCGTACCCACTTCTAACGTTGAGCCCAAAGAGGACCCACGGTAAAGTTCAGCGGATTTCGTAGGTAAGGGGATCGCGAGCGATGTCGCTGGCGTCTGGCGCTGTCATGAAGCGGCGAGATACACGGGACTTCGGCAAGTTCCGCGATGAGGAGGCGGCTTACGAATTCGTCGAGCGACAAATCTGGCCGGATGGACCGGTGTGCCCTCATTGCGGCAGCAACCGCCGCATAGGGCGTTTAACCGGGGAGAGCACTCGCATCCATACCTATAAGTGCTACGACTGCCGGCGTCCTTTCACGGTTAAGCTCGGAACGATTTTTCAGGACAGCAAGGTCCCCATGCACAAATGGCTACAGCTCATCATGCTGAGCCGTGCGCTGGGACCCACACTGAGTCCATATAAAGCGGGCAGGATATTGGGTGTGACCGCAAAAACCGCCACGGCAATGCTTTTGCGCTTGCGAATTTGGGAGCAGAAGCTCCGACTCCGGAGTCGCAGCCAATAGAGCCGGTCGCCGATCAACGGAGCCGGCCTGCCTATCAACGCGATCTCCTTCGCCGCCTTCAAGAAGTGCCAGTTTTGCCACGTTTGTTACGGTGAGACATTAACCATAACTCGGTCTGCCACACATTCGTCATAAAAATCTAAAACTCTATTGATACGGTTGTAAGGTGGTAGACTTAGGGTTGTAAGGTTGGGTCGGTAACGTAAAGCAATCGATGGTCGTCATGGCGTACAGTTGCGTAAGGAGTTGCGTCAATGTCGCGCCAAAGGATGGCGGTTCGAACGCCGCGTGAACTTCAGCTTGAGCGCTTTCTAAGTGCCGTTAGTGAGAATGGGAACCGGCAGCTGATCGAGGAGTTCCTCGCTGCTTTCTCCCAGATAGCGCCGGCCGTGCGTGCACACAAGTCAGCACCGCCGATGAACGCTGTGAACGAACCTCATATCATACGTGGGTTCTGGGCCCCCGCTTCCCCTCCTGAGGGAGCCGCTGACAAGCGCCCCTCTCAAGAGCCTCGGCCGCGGAGACAGGTGCCACGTGGAAAGCATATGTCCTACGGCAACGGATCTGGATCTCCATCGAACGTACCGATGTAGCTATCAAACAGTTCCGACCAAAGCGCCGTCGCTGCGGAAGTGTCGTAGTTGAGGCCGTGTATCCGGAAGCCTGGTGGAAGCTGATCAGGATGGCTGTGCATGGGACGCGTCAGCTCTTCCATGAAGCGACTGGCGTTGAGGCAGCCATAGCTGAATCTTCGGTCGTTCCCGCTGCTGAGCAGGCAGATTTCTTCTCCGATCAAATGGCTCGGAAAGCCTGTCACGTCCTGCCACGCTTCAAGCTGTACCAGGCCGGCGCTTTGAGAGTCGAGGCGACCTGTGGTGCGCTCCGCGACCAAGGATATGAGCATGCTTATGAAGCCCACCATGTAAGGCTCGAGCCAAACGTGCTCTGTCAATTGCGTGGCGAAGCGCCTCTGACTCTCCTCGACGAAAGGAGCGATCAAAGCAACGGCGGCCTTGCGCGCGCGGCGGACTTTCCAAAGTCCGAACATGGTCACACCCCTCGCAAAAAGGGGATCAGGACTGACGTTGGATCGGCATATTTGCGCTTTCACGGCTCAAAGGCGAGTCTTTCCCATGAATTCACACCTGCCACCTAAACCAGACTTCGAATCGATCGAGACCGCTGCGTTCGAGTCCGCGGACCGCCGGACGACGCTTCTCGCTCTAATCGGGAATCTCTCATTCAGCTGGTCCAACAACGAAAGCATGTTCATTTATGTGCTCATGCTCTTGCTCGATACGGACGAAGTGTCGGCGGCAATCGTGTTCTCCACGCTCAATACCACGCGCGCGAGACTTGATCTGATACAACGCTTGGCACTCATCCGGATCGCGCGGAAAGACGTCCGCCAGGAGCTTGACGGTTTGATCGAGCGGTTTACTGCGGCCACTCGGCTGCGCAACGAGTTTAATCACGCGATGTTCATGCTCGATGAGCACGGAGATATAACCCACACACAGTCTTTGCGCATCGTCGAGCAGAGAGGTCGGTTCAAGTTCGGGGAAACGCGGCAGGTCGACAGGGCGCGCCTCGACGAAATGTCCACAGTGATCCGCGATCTGCGTGATCTCAATCGAGATTTATGGGACTTCCTCCCGCGCTTGCAAGCGCACGTACCAACACGTAGTGGGCCCTGAAGGGTGGGAGGTTACGAGGGGAGGCAAGACGGGGATCCTAAAAGGCCGAAAGGTTCCCATCATGACTGAAAGTCAATCGGTTCAAATTGTAGACGATCCATCGGTCAAGGAGATTTACGTCAACAAGCTCGTTAGCGCGGCCTTCGACGGAGCTTGCGTCAGCATCACCTTAGGGGTGGCGCGCGTTCGCCCTCCCGGCAGCAATGAAGCGAACGAGGCGTCGGCAAATGTCCATGTTACCGTGCGACTCGCGTTGTCTCCGGCCACGGCCGTCGACCTCACCAAGAACTTGGGCAAAATGCTCAACACCCTCAAAGACATGGCCATCAAGAGGCTGGGCGAGCAAAAACCGAACTAGTGCGCTCTTCTTCACGAGCGCAGGTAGTCCGGACGTACCGGAGAGATACGGCGCTTCTTGCGGTTGCATACGAGGACGCTTCTTTCGGCGCGGACAGCGCGAAGCGCGAGGAGGAGTTCGTATGTCTCTGCAAGCGACTTGCGGCTCTGGTCTATTGCGTGCTGCGTTGCCGCTCTCGAGAGGCGTACGTCGTCAACCGATGTGCACGCCTTCGAAATCGCATCCGAGCTTTTCGTCATGACGACCTCGTTCGCCGCTTC
>NZ_LPWD01000215.1 GCF_001723295.1 Methyloceanibacter marginalis | reverse complement strand
TGGGATGGGGCGAGAGACAAAAAAAGAAGCCGCCCCGAAGGGCGGCTTCCGTAATCTTGGTCGTCCGGGTAGTGGCTTAGAAGAAGATGATGCCGCCGACCTGGAACAGATCCCAGTCTTGGAAGTCCTGCTTCACGCTGGAGTTGACGCCGTTGACGTTCGTACCCACGAAGTCGACGGAAGCGTCCTGATGCTGCCAGCGGGCGAACAGGTGCATCGCGGCAGAGTCGATCTCCTGAACCGCACCGAGACCCCAACGCTCCATCTCCGAGCCGCTGACGGCCACGGAGTTGGCGGCGTTGTTGGCGCAGAAGCCGCCGATGCCGGTGCCGGCGCCGAAGGAACCGCACATGCTCGTCCCGGCGATCGAGCCGAACATGTCGTTGTACTGGCCGTACTCACCGTAGAGGATCGTGGCGCCCAGCGGGTTCCAGGTCCGCTTGATGAACGGCTTCAGGTACCAGATATCCGTGGTCGAGATGCCGATCGTGTTCGGATCCTGATACTCGTACTCGCCGTACAAGCCCAAGCCTGAAGGAACGTGCATGATCGTCGCGCCGGCTGATGAGCGTTGTTGTCGCCGGCGAAGGCACCAGCAGTCGTGCTCGAGGCCGTCTCACTCCACGTGAACGCGTAGGCCGCGGACACTTTGAAGTTGCCCCAGTCGCCGTTGTAGAACGCCGCGATATCCCAGAAGTTGGAGTCGGACGCCGTCACACCCGAACCTCTGACCGTGCCGTACGAGGTCTCCATCCGGAAGCCGCCGAAGGTCGGCGTGTCGTAACGAACCGCAGGACGCGGGGCGCCGAAGCAGTCCGCACCCACACCGCCGTTGCAGTACGGCAGCAGGAAGTTGTTCCAGCTGATCGCCGACAGACCGTTGTTCCCGCTCGGACGCAGGAAGAAACCGCCGCCTTCGAACCAAACCGCGTTCGACTCGATAACCGTGCCGGAGATGTCGGCCAGAACCGCCGCGTTATCCGACGCCGGGCTCAGAGTACCCCAGTTCAACGTACCGTAGTTGTCGCTCTTCACGTAGATGTACGAGTACAGCGTGTTGATGTCGCTGTTCACGCCCTGGATGTCGTCGAACTGATTGGACAGGATGCCGAACGTGTCGTCCGGAGCCGTGATCGTCATGTTGTAACCAGCCGACCAGCCCGGCGCGATCGTGGCTGAGCCCGTGATGGCAAAACGGGACGCAAGGTCAGCGTCCTTGTCGCCAACGGCAAAGTTGCCGCCGCCGCCGTCATCCCACCAGTTCATCGTCTTGACGACCCAACCCGAGATCGTCACCGAAACCTTCTTGTTCCCCTTGCGGACCGTCGTCGCCTCAAGCTCGGCAACACGCTCCTCAAGATCCGCACAGCAATCGCCGCCCAAATCAGCTGCCTTGGCTGGCGTGCTCATGGCGTAAACCCCAAGCGTCAAGCCAAATGCAGCAGCGATGGCGATGCGGCTGGATGTTCTTGTCAGTCCCCCAAACATATCCATCTCCACCTTCCCTGAATAAATTGCCTAATCCAAACTCTCGCTTTGAATTCGCCTTGCGGCTCCTCGTCGGTGCAGTTCTCGCCAAAACTGGACAGAAATCCCCCGACAGAGAGTTCTAAGTTCTGCTTATACGCGTTCCCCCAAGAAGGTAAATTGCTATCAAAGCGTGCGGGGACGTTTTTGGGCCCTTGTGACATTTCCGCCACGAGTTTCAGCCCCCTGATTGACGGCTCTTCGAAGCCGTCACCACCCAGTAAAATGGATGTAATATCAACGAGGTAAGTGATCCCCGGTCTTGGCTTCGGCGC
>NZ_LPWD01000214.1 GCF_001723295.1 Methyloceanibacter marginalis | reverse complement strand
AAGGCAGAGGTCAGAGGTTCGAATCCCCTCGGGTGCGCCATTAACGCCTTCCATAACGCGTTGATCGGCGACGAAAACCGGTGGTTTTCGCGCTCTCCCGCAAGAATTCATTGTCCGCGATGGCTGGGGACAGTCTAGAGAGGCTATGGTTTTCCCCCCGCCGGTCAGCTATTTTTCGGGCACCCGCGCCACGAAGACTTGAGCCCGAAACAAAAGGCGCGTGCAACGAGGAGACCGATGACATGCGCAGATTTCTTTTGATTGCCGCAGCGGCCTCTATTGCGCTTGTCGGCCTGTCGGCCAACCAGTGCGGGGGAGGTGAAGAGAAGGCGGCGGAGCCGGCGAAGCCGGCCGAGGAAATGCCCGCCAAGCCCGACGATTCCATGGCTGAGCCGCCGGCCGAGACGCCCGCGGAGTAATCTTGGTTCATCCAAGATAGCGGGGCTGCATCGCTTCGGCGCTGTGGCCCCTTTTTTTAGATCGAGGTCTATGGCGCCCGCGCCGGGAAGGCGTTCACCAGCGGCGCCAGATCGCGCGCGGACTCCCAGTCGCTCCCGTTCCGCGAGAGCCCGAGCCGCACCACGACGAGATCGCGTGACGGCACCACGGCCACCACCTGCCCGTCATAGCCCGACATGTAGAATGCGTCCTCCGGCATGGGCGGCTCGCCACGCCCGGGAGAGTCAGGCAGCTTGAGCCAGATCTGCGCGCCGTAGTCGTTGTGCGGCGATTGTGGCGTCGGCCTTAGCGAATACGCGGCCCAGCCCGCCGGCAAGAGCCGTTCCCCCCCGCCACATCCCGTCCTGCACGAAGAGCAAGCCGAGCCGCGCCCAATCCCTTGCCGAGGCGTAGAGGAACGATGAGCCCATGAGCGTGCCGGAGGCGTCGGGCGGGAGCGTCGCGGTGCGCATGCCGAGCGGCGCAAACAGGCGGTCGTGCGGAAAGCGCAGATACTCCCGTTCGCCGTCGAACGTCTCGCGCACGATCGCGGCGAGGATGTTGGTGGTGCCGCTGGAATAGGACCAGACCGTTCCAGGCTCGTGGATGAGCGGCTTCTCGGCGGCGAACCGCGCCGTGTCGCCGTGTGTGAACAGCATCTGCGACACGTCGCTGAGTTTGTCGTCATAGCTCTCGTCGAAGGCGAGCCCGCTCGTCATGCGCATCAGCTCGTTCAGCGTAATGGCGCCGCGCGGATCGTCTGGTCCCCGCCATTCCGGCATCAGCCGTGTGTCGTCGAGCGCGAGCGCGCCGTCCTGCACCCGCAAGCCCACGAGCACGTTGGTTCCCGTCTTGCTCATGGACCAGCCGATCAGCGGCGTGTGTGCGTCGAAACCGTCCGCATAGCGCTCGGCGACGATGCGGCCCCGATACACGACGACGAGGGCGCGGCTGCCGCGCGGACGCTTCGGGTCGGGCTCGGCGAAGATCGCCTCGATGGCGCGGGCCGCAGCTGCCCCATCGACGCCCTCGGGCCAGGGGCCTTTCGTGACGCGCGCGCCGTCCGGCCATTCGGCGTCACGGTCAAGTGGCGGCGCCGGTGGGAAGAGGCCTTCAGCCTCGGCGCGGAGCTCCGCCTCGTCGCGGCCGTCAATCAACGTGCAGCCGAGTCCCTCGCGATAGATCGAGGTCTGCCCGGCGAGCCCGAACACCGCGGCGCTCACTTCTTTTTCGTCCGTATCGACGGACGGCGTGAACAGACCTAAGGCCTCGAGCCCCGGCCCGGAGAGATCCTGTCGCATGAGGTCCTCGTAGTCCCGGCCGGAGACGAACATCCCGGAGCACAGCAACTGCGCCATGTAACCGGAGCCGAGCAGCGCCATGCGGTAGAGACGCGGACCAACGATCCCGGCCGCCGTCACCAGGACGATGAGGGCCAGCATGAACCAAAAATTACGGGAGAGGCCGAGGAACATGCGGCTCTGTACCATGAAGTTCTCAAAGGGAAAGGCCTCGGGGTCCTGCGAGGCCGCAGCCTATCCAGGGTTGCCGTAGTTCGGCCAATGGGTCAGCATTCACCTGCGCAGGTGCCAGAGGGTGCGCGGGCAATGGTCAAGCTATTGGACAAAATTGACGTTTCGGATGGCGCGATCACGCGAAGTATAGCCCTCTACGAGGGCGAGATTACCGCTCTCTCACCCGAGCAGCATGCGGACATTCTGATCGTTTCAGCATTCCCTGAACACTACGCACCGACTACGACGAGCCTCATCGGCGCGCTTGATCGAAGCGGCGTTTCAGTCGGGGAGCTCGCAGCCAACAAGCTGTACGACCTGAGGGCCACGAGCGCCTTCTGGCTCTCGAAACCGCTCGCAAATGCATCCCTCAATATCGGGCAGATTGCTTGTTTCGAACCGAGTGAGCTGGGAACGCCACCTGAACTGGTCGGAAACTTGTTCAGAGGACTTTTCCCTTTCCTCGATGACCGGCGGGGCCAAGTTGTGGCCATGCCTGTGTTGGCTACCGGGGATCAAGGCTGGCCAGGCGAGCAGATGCTGAGTTCCATTCTGGAGGCAGCCACGCACTGGCTGGCGCGGGGTCTCCCCATCAAAGAGCTAAAGATTATCGAGCGGACTCCGGGGCGGGCGGCAGAGCTTGCCGGAGTCATGGCGGCGTTCAAGGCCATGCTTCCGGTCACATCGCTCAAGACCAGCGCAGTGAACGACTTCGACGTGTTCCTCAGCTTCTCGAGTGCCGACGCGGAGGCTGCCGATTGCGTTAAGCGAGAATTGGAGAAGAGGGGGGACGCCAAGCGCGTGTTCGACTTTCGGCTCGCCATCGACAAAGGAAAAGCTTGGCAGGACGAATTGGACCTCGCCATCAGCTCAAGCAGCTCTATCGTCACGATCCTGACTCCCGCTTACTTCGCATCTCCCGAATGCCGCGAGGAACTCATGCAGGCACGATTGCGGAACAAGCGGTCGGAGCGGCCAGTGCTGTTTCCAATCTATTGGCGCGATTGGGGTCGGGATCTCGATTTGTGGCTGCAGCTCGTCAATTTCGCAGATTGCCGCGAACGCAATTTCGAGATCCTAAGAAGCACTATGGGCAAGCTCGCTCTCGCCTAGTGTGCCGTCTAGCACTGTCTCGCGCTATTTGAGCGCCTGCGCGCCTTCAGCACCGCTTCGGCGTGGCCCGGCACCTTCACCTTCCGCCAGACCTCGCGGATCACGCCCTTGCCGTCGATCAGAAAGGTTGAGCGCTCGATGCCCATATATTTCCGGCCATACATGCTCTTCTCGACCCAGGTGCCGTAGGCCTCGCAAGTCTTGCCCTCTTCATCGGAGGCGAGCGGAAAATTGAGCGCGTACTTCGCCTTGAACTTGTCGTGCTTATTGACCGGGTCCCGCGAGATGCCGATGATCTCCGCCTTTACCTTGGAGAAATCGGGCAGCGCGTCGCGAAAGGCGCAGGCCTCGGCCGTGCAGCCCGACGTGTCGTCCTCGGATAGAAATAAAGCACCACGGGCTCGCCCTTGAAATCGTCCAGGGAGATTTCGCCGCCGCCGTCCGTGGGCAGTGTGAAGGCGGGCGCCTTGTCGCCGACGTCTACGCTCATCGTTTTACCTCCTGGCCGAGCCGTTTGATCACCCGCACATGGGGGATGGTGTTCTCCTCGACGCGCCGCCTTCTTGAGCATAGCCGAGCTTCAGATAAAAGCCCTCGGCGCCGACGCGGGCATGCGCGATCATCAGCCGAAAGCCGGCTTGCGCGGCCCAGGCTTCGGCATGCGCCAGAAGATGTGCCCCGATTCGCATGTGCCGCTTCGCCTCATCCACCGCCATCTGCTTGAGGTGCAGCGTGGCCTCGTCCAGCGGCCTTAAAGAGACCGTGCCCACCACCGCGCCGCATGTCACCGCGCAAAAATGCTGCCGCATGCCATCGTCGTAGAGCTCGTCGTCGGAGACGGTGAGCCCGAGCGGCGCGCGCAAGATGCCCTCCCGCAGACGCAAAGCCTGCCGGTAGAGGTCGGAGCCGAGCGGCGCCTCGAAGATCACGACAATCGGCTGGTCGTCCACGGCGCTCACTCCTGCTCCGCCAGGCGCTCGACCATCGCCCAGATGGCGGCAATCTGCGGCGCGTCCTTGCCGAGATAGTCGAGGCCCGTATAGCCCCACCAGTCCCAGCAGCCTTCCGGGTTGGTCCCGGAGATCGCTCTTGCCTGCGGAAAAAGAATGACCAGGCGGTTGGTATCGGCGATCTCGGCGAATCCCGTGTCCTTGATGAAGGTGTCGCCCACGTTCTCCCGCGACTGGCGGCAGCCATGGAGCGCCACGTGGACCCTGCAGCCAGGCTTCGACCGGCATGTGGGCGGGATATACACCACGCCTTCATCGGCAAAGCTGTCACCCGGCTCGGAGAATTCTTCCTGATCGAACACGAGAAACTCGCCTTGCGGCTCGGCGGACTGAGGTTCTAGCGGCCCGTACATCCATCCCAGGATGGCGCGCGCCTGGTCGTAATCGCAGTCGCTGACATAAGGCCCCTCCGAAAGACCGCAGGCCGCGCCGCCTTCTTCCGTGATGAAGGCGTGCCCGCCCGCGCCTTTCACCAGCGTCACATTGCCGAGCGCGACGCCTGCCAGGTCGTAGAATTGCTTGGCGGCTTCCACCACGGGCCGCGTGACCGTCTGGTCGTCATTGCCCGAGTAGAGATAGACGGTGTGGTTCGCGAGCGCCGAGAGCGGCGCGATGTCTCCGTCCGCCGCCAGCTCCTTCGCTCGTTCCACCAAGTCTTCCGGGTCCGGCACGCCCATGGTCGTGTCCATGCAGCTGTTGAGTGCCTTGGCCGCGTTCTGGATCACGGCTGTCGGCCAGAAGGGAAACAGCCGCGAGTTGGCCGACTCGGCGCAGGCGAACGGGCCGTCCGCCACGATGCCGCCCCACGACTGCTCCGTCGGCCATGGGCGATCGTCGGAGCTGGCCGGCCACTGG
>NZ_LPWD01000213.1 GCF_001723295.1 Methyloceanibacter marginalis | reverse complement strand
TGCGGAGCTCGCCGAGGATCTCGGCATCAAGCAGGTGATCCGCGCGCGCAACGGCACCATGGTGCGGCTGTTGCCGCAGCCGGCCGAGATCATCGACGACGTGCCAGTGGGGCGTCTGTATCGCGACGGCATCATTCTGACGAGCGCCGACGAGGGGCAGGTCCGAGAGCGCCGCAAGCTGAGCTTCGCCGGCATCGTCTCGGTGTCGCTAATCCTCACCACCAAGGGCGAGCTCGTGGCCGATCCGGAGATCGCCCTGAATGGGCTGCCGGAGGAGGACAATCAGGGGATCCCGCTCTGGGAGATCGCGCGCGATGCGGCCATCGGCACCGTGGAGAGCATCCCCCGTCCGAGGCGCAAGGATCCCGCGCTCGTGACCGAGGCGGTGCGCCGCGGAGTGCGCGCAGCCATCAACCAGGCCTGGGGCAAGAAGCCCGTGTGCACCGTGCTCACGACGGTGCTATAGCGCGCAATAAGCGTGCTATCGCGCACCCGAGACGCCACTATTGGGCGATATTCGTCCCACGATTTTTCGAGCTGGAGCTGAGTTTCATGATTGGCCGTTTGAACCATGTCGCCATTGCCGTGCCCGATCTGAAGGCCGCCACCGCGGTCTATCGCGACACCCTGGGCGCCACCGTGTCGCCGGAAGAAGAGCAGCCGGAACATGGGGTTAGCACGGTTTTTATCGAGCTTCCGAACACCAAGATCGAGCTCCTCGGCGTCCTCGGCGAAGGCTCGCCCATCGCCGCCTTCCTGGAGCGCAATCCGAACGGCGGCATCCACCATCTCTGCTACGAAGTCCCTGATATCAAAGAGGCGCGCGACCAATTGCTGAAAGAGGGCGCGCGGGTGCTCGGCAGCGGCGAGCCCAAGATCGGCGCCCACGGCAAGCCCGTTTTATTCCTGCATCCCAAGGACTTCTGCGGAACGCTTGTGGAGCTGGAGGAGGCTTAAGCGGCCATGAGCCTCGTCTTTGCGCTCGCCATCTATTTCATCATCTGGTGGATCGTGCTGTTCGCCATGCTGCCCATCGGCGTACGCACGACCGAGGAAGCCGGCGAGAAAAGTTCGCCCGGGTTCGCAGAGAGCGCGCCGCACCGGCCGCGTCTCTTGCCGAAAATGCTCGCGACAACAGTGGTTTCTGCGATCGTTTTCGCGGGCGTCTACGCTGTCATCGTCCACAAGGTGATCAAGATCGACGACATTCCGTTTTTCCCGCGCTACGAAGCGGTGCAGGAAAGCCGCTAAGCCGGCACGCCGGACAGCAGACGAAAAAAAAGCAAGGTCTGCTCGACCTTGCTTCAGTATCTTGACTCCTTGTCTCTTCAACCGACCTGGTTCGCCGTCACGGGCAACCCATCGAGGCCGGTCAAAAAGCGGCAGCGCCCATGCATTCGCATGATTAGCGCGCCTGGAGTACTTCCTCCCAAGACTTGGACCTAGTCCAATCTCTCAACGCTTCACTCCCGAGATCGAAAGGTCCCGAACGCTCCAACGTTGTGTGGGGACACTAGCCTAGCCGCGCCAAATTGTCACCATCATTGTGACCCGTCGCCGCAGAATTATGCGTCATACTTTCCGGTCAAAGGAACGCAAGACGAAATCAGGCAATTATCCAGTGTCCGCGGTTGGAAAATCTGCCCAAGTTCCAGGCAACATTTGCGGCCGC
>NZ_LPWD01000212.1 GCF_001723295.1 Methyloceanibacter marginalis | reverse complement strand
ACGCGCAAGACCCGGTCGACCGCGATCTCGACGGCTACTTTTTCTATGGCTTCCGCTACGCCGCGGGCTGCGCGCTCCAGCGCGCCGCCATGTTGCAGACCGCCTGCGGTCTCATCGTCGTCTCCGATGATACCGAACCAGACAGCGTCGCCGGCGCGAACCGCGTCTTCGCCGACTGGCGCAAAGCCGGCCGCCCCTTCGACCTCATCCCCTATCCGCACCCCCGGCCCAAGCGGCAAAAGCGCGACCGCGGCGAGACCGCCTTCCGCCCCGTGGTGTTTCTGTGGGACGGCGCGCCCGAGGCGAAGTCCGCCGCCCTCGACAGGCTGTTCAAGCGGATCGGCAAGGGCCTGGAGAGGATCGAGCGCACCCATCGCGACGGACGGCGCGGCTGCTGCCTCGTGGTTGAGACGACCGCGCAGGCGCTTGAGACGGCGCACACCGCCGTCGACGCGGCACGGGACGCGAAGCATCCCTTGCGCGTGATCTGCGATTTCGGCCTTGTGCTCGGCCGGGGTCCGGGCCCCGACAAGAAGCTGATCGCGCGCCTCCAGGCGGCCGACGATCTGCCAGGCCTTCCCCTGGACAGCGTGCTGGCGACGGAGGCCTACGCCGCGCAAGCCAAGTTCGACCAGGGCGACGCGGTCAGGCTCGTGCCGGTGGGCCGCGCCGAGGCCGCCCCGTCCACCGATGACGGCGAACGCCCCGCGCTCCGCAGCCGGCCGTCGCTGCCGATCTTCACCGTCGAGCCCGTCAAGACCGGAGCCCGCCACCGATGACCATCACCATCATTCACACCCACGGTCCGCTGAAGGGCCAGAAGGAACTCTTCGATGACGGCGTGCACGCCATACTGTTCGGCCGCGACCGCGAGGCCTCGCAGGTGCTCTATCCGCCCGAATACGACGTGGTGGGCCGCCGCCATTTCGAGCTGCGGCGCACGCGCGCCGGCGATTACACCGTGGAGCTGTTCGGCACTCGGTATGTGGAGATGAACGGCAAGCCCGTGGATAACGGCACGCCGGTAACCTCGGGCAGCACCTTCCGGCTCGGGCGCAAGGACGGCCCCGGCTTCGAGGTTGAGATCGGCGCGCCGTCCGTGCAGGGCCTCCCCGTCACCGCCGACCAGCGCAAGATGACCACCTCGAGTGCGCGCCTTGGCCGCAATGTCGGCATCGGCGGCGGCTTGCTCGCACTCGTGTTCGCCGGCGTGGTCGGCTACCTCTGGACGATCCAGACAAATCTCACCGAGGAGATCGCGCTTGCCCGCGCCGAGGCGGCCGAGCGCGCCGAGAAGGAATTCCGCCAGGCCGATCTCGAGACGCTCCAGGATGCCGTCTATCTCGTGGCGCGCAATGACGGCGGCGGCGTCGAGGCGGAAGGCACGGCCTGGGCGTTTGCGCCCGGCAAGCTCGCCACGAACGCCCATGTCACCGAGGCGATCAAAGGCCACGAGGGCGAGTTCTTTCTCGTCGGCCCGGACGGCGACAAGATCGAGATCGAGAACGTGATCTCCCATCCCGGCTATCCCGCCTTCAAGAGCTACAAGTCCACGCAAGGCACCACCCGCTGGGGCGAGTTCACGCCACTCGATCTCATCAACGAATACGACGTCGGCATCATCGAGATCGAGCCGAGCGTGAACCTTCCCACCACGCTCAGCTTTGCTTCGCCGGAGGAACTGGAGGCGCTCACACCGGGCACGCCGGTCGGCTCGGTCGGCTTCCCGGTCGAAGGCCTGGCCGGCAGCGATACCGCGCCCAAGGCGCCCGCCCAGCTGCGCTTCGGCTATATCAGCGCGCTGACTGACGTGTTCATGGTGCGCGCCGAGCCCGAGCACCGCTTGCTCATCCAGCATTCGGTGCCGGTCACCGGCGGCGTAAGCGGGAGCCCGCTCATCGGCCCGAGCGGCAAGGTCATCGGCATCGTCAACGGCGGTAACACCACCGTGTTCAAGGACAAGACCGAGGCGATGAACGCCAAAGTGCGCGTGCCGAGCGCCGCGCTGATCAATTTCGCCCAGCGCGTGGACTTGCTTTCGGAGCTCGAAAAAGGCGAGGCGGACGAAGCGCTCGCCGAGGACAAGACATACTGGGAAGCGCAAGGTGCCCAGTTCGACGATTATTTCGACGTCGCCGTGCAGGACTTCGTGAAGCTCGCCAAGTCGCGCTACGAAGTCGACGAACCGAAGGAGACGCTGATCGCCGGCGGCATCGACGCGAAGCTTGCCGGCGGCGGCGACAGGCTGAAGCTCGTGTCGAACACGTACACCTATGAGGTAAAGCCGGGGAAGATTTACGGCTTCATCGCCGATTCGAAGAGCGGCGTCCCCATCGGCATCAATCTGAAGGATCGATCCACGTCGAAGTTCCTGCGCGACGCAAAGGATCCCCGCCAGACGAGCGAGCTGGAGTTGGCGCCGACCGCCTGGATCACGACCGACAAGCCGACCACAGTCGAGGTCATCGTCTGGAGCCTCGTCGACCAACCCGCGGACTATGAGCTTTACGCCTATGAATGGCCCGAACTACGCCCTCTGCTGACGCTGGCTCCTGAGCGCCTCGGCGACGTAGCTGAGATCGCCGGTCCGGCGCGACGCTCCGGCGCCAGCATGTCGCGCACGATGTCGCCGATCGCTCGCGGCATGCCCTCGCCTTGCGCCTGCCTGTGCCAGAACCGGCCGAGGCCAGCGCGTTGCGGACCCGGCACCGCGCCACCCCAAATCTCGGCGATCATCTGGCCGAGCGCGTAGACATCGGCCCGCGCATCCACGGCCTCGCCGGCCACCTGCTCGGGCGCCACGTAGGGCGCCGTGCCGAAATGCTTCAACGCATCCGCACGCCCCGCCACGAGCGCGATGCCGAGATCGATCAGCACCGGCCACTCGCGGCCCTGCTCGCCGCGCGTCACGATGACGTTCTCCGGCTTGAGGTCGCGATGCACGATGCCCCGCCCATGAAGCACGGTGAGTGCGTCGGCGACACCGGCGAGAAGCTCGAGCAGCCGCTCCGGTTCGGCGTCGGAGGTGTAGAGCTCCCGCAGCGTCGGCCCCTCGACGAAGCGCTGCACGATGAACAGCGAACCGCCCGGCGCCATGCGCAAATCGAGCACGCGGGCGAAGCGCGGATCCTCGAGCTTCGTCGCCGCGGCATACTCCGTCTTGATGGTGCTCATCGCGGCCTGGCGATCTGTCTCCGGCAGGCCCCGGAGATCGACCCGCTTGAGCGCCACGTCCCGGCCGTCGGCCATGTCGATGCGCGCGAGACCTCGCCGACGCCGCCTTTTCCCAAAAGCCCCAAGCGGATAAAGCGCCGCTCCAGGGCCGTGCCGCCGCCGATCACATCGATGGTTTCGGCCAGCTCCTCCAAATGCTCGGCGCCGGCGCTCTTCAGCATGTCGGCCCGGATCTCGTCCGCCACTTCCACGAGATTATATTCAAGCGCATTGCGCAGGCCCTGCGCCAATGCCTCGCGCGCTGCTCCGCCTGGCCGAGCTTGAACAACGCATTGGCCAAGGCGCGGCGCGCCACGGCTTCCCGCACCACGAGCCGTTG
>NZ_LPWD01000211.1 GCF_001723295.1 Methyloceanibacter marginalis | reverse complement strand
GAGGAGCTGTGGGAGAAGCGCGCCCCCGAAGGAGAGCGCCGCGAGAGCCTGCTGATGCTCGCGCCCTGGCCCACCCATTTAAGGCTTCAGAACGCGCAAGCGGACGCCGAGATGGAGTGGGTCATCAAGTTTGTCACGGAGGTGCGCTCGGTCAGGGCGGAGATGAACGTGCCCGCCGCGGCCAAGTCCCGCTGGTCGTTGTCGGCGCCTCCGGCGAGACCAGGCCCGGGTCGCCGCGCACGAGGAGACTCTCAAGCGGCTCGCCCGCATCGAGACCATCGACTTCGCCGACGCGCCGCCCGCGGGCTCGGTCCAGATTGTCTTGGACGAGGCGACGCTGGCGCTGCCGCTCCAAGGCGTCATCGATATCGACGCGGAATCGGAGCGTTTGAAGCGCGAGATCGATAAAGTTGGGTCTGAGATCGCCCAGCTAACCGCCAAGCTCGCTAACGAAAAATTTGTCTCTCGTGCCCCAGAACATGTGGTCGAGGAGCAGCGGGAGCGGAAGTCGGAAGCAGAGGCCACGGCCGCCAAATTGGCGCAAGCCTGAAGCGCCTCGAAGCGGTGCTTTAGCCCGCGTCGGGCATGCGCGCTTTCGGGTCGAGGGTGCCGTCTTGCAACCTGAATCCGAATCCTCCTAACTGTCTCTAAATTGCAACAGACTGAGGTATTTGCGCCTCGTTTGCGCCATAAAACTTTGGGACATCGACGTGAGTTAGAGGACATCGGCCGCACGAGACACTCGCGCATCAAAAGCGAGGGGGCGGGCCAGGGAGCGACCCGGCTGGGGCGTAGAGTTGTGACGGTCACTCGTCCACTCCTTCAAGTTCAGCCGGCATGGTGATGGACGCAAAGACGTTCGATAAATCCCGCCTGCCGAGTAGGCATGTGACGGAGGGGCCATCCCGCGCCCCGCATCGCTCATACCTGTACGCGATGGGGCTGTCGCGCGAGCAGATTCACCAGCCTCTCATCGGCGTCGCCTCCTGTTGGAACGAAGCGGCCCCCTGCAACATCTCGCTGATGCGCCAGGCGCAAGCGGTGAAGCAGGGCGTTGCGGCCAGGGACGGCACGCCGCGCGAGTTCTGCACCATCACCGTCACCGACGGCATCGCCATGGGGCACCAAGGCATGAAGTCCTCGCTGCCCTCGCGCGAGGTCATCGCCGATAGCGTCGAGCTCACTATGCGCGGTCACTGCTACGACGCGCTCGTCGGCCTTGCCGGCTGCGACAAGTCGCTGCCTGGCATGATGATGGCCATGTGCCGCCTCAACGTGCCGTCGATCTTCATCTATGGCGGCTCGATTCTGCCGGGCTCCTTCCGGGGCCGTCAGGTCACGGTCCAAGATCTGTTCGAGGCGGTCGGGGAATATTCCGTCGGCAAGATGTCGTCGGAGGACCTGGACGAGCTGGAGCAGGTCGCGTGCCCGTCCGCTGGGGCCTGCGGCGCCCAGTTCACCGCCAACACCATGGCCACGGTGTCCGAGGCCATCGGCCTCGCGCTGCCGTACTCGGCCGGCGCGCCCGCGTATGAGATCCGGGACCGGTTCTGCATGGCGGCGGGCGAGAAGATCATGGATCTGATCGCGCGGAATATCCGCCCGCGCGACATCGTTACCCGGAAAGCGCTGGAGAACGCCGCCGCCGTCGTCGCGGCCTCTGGCGGCTCGACCAATGCGGCGCTGCATCTGCCGGCGATCGCGCATGAATGCGGGATCGCGTTCGATCTGTTCGACGTGGCCGAAATCTTCAAAAAGACACCTTACATCGCAGATTTGAAACCTGGTGGCCGTTATGTCGCCAAGGATTTGTTCGAGGTTGGCGGGGTGCCGCTCCTCATGAAAACGCTCCTCGATCACGGCTATCTGCACGGCGACTGCCTGACCGTGACCGGCCGCACGATTGCGGAAAATCTTTCCAAGGTTGCATGGAACCCAGACCAGGATGTCGTGCGTTCTGCTGATGCCCCGCTGACGCCGACGGGCGGCGTGGTGGGCTTGAGGGGGACGCTTGCGCCCGATGGGGCCATCGTCAAGGTAGCAGGTTTGAAGAACCTGAAATTCCGGGGACCCGCTCGTTGCTTCGATAACGAGGAGGCGGCCTTCGCAGCCGTCAGCGCCAAGAAGTACAACGAGGGCGACGTCATCGTCATTCGCTACGAGGGCCCCAAAGGCGGCCCCGGCATGCGCGAGATGCTGTCCACCACCGCGGCCATCTACGGCCAGGGCATGGGCGACAAGGTGGCGCTGATCACCGATGGGCGCTTCTCGGGCGCCACGCGCGGCTTCTGCATCGGCCATGTCGGGCCGGAGGCGGCCGTGTGCGGGCCGATCGCGCTGGTGCGCGACGGCGACATCATCGTGCTCGATGCGGAAGACGGCATCATCGATCTCGAGGTGAGCGAGGAAGAGCTCGCGCGCCGCGCCAAGGATTGGAAGACGCCGCCGTCCACGTTCAAGAGCGGCTATCTTTGGAAATACGCCCAAGAGGTTGGAGCCGCGCGGACCGGCGCCGTGACCCATCCTGGCGGCGCCGAAGGGACGAGCTATGCCGATATTTAGCGCATCCCAAATCGGCGGCGCGCTCGCCGCGTTCATCGTGTTGCGCCCGCCACCGTCGGTGCCGCGGATCAGCCGCCGCCTTATCCCTCGGCCACCGAGGCCTACCGTCAGGGCGCCAGCTTCATGGAATCGGGCGAGATGACCTCGGCCGTGCCCGCGCTCGAATATGCCGCCACGCGCGGCGTTCTCGGCGCGCAGCTGAAGCTTGCCCGCCTCTATGCCAAGGGCCGCGGCGTGCCGAAGGACGACGCCAAGGCGTTCTATTATTATCAGCACATCGCCGATCAATACGCGGACATCCAGCCGTCGAGCCCGATTGCTCAATATGTCGGCGAGGCCTTCTGTGCCCTCGGCCGGTATTATGTCGGCGGCATCCCCGCCGTGCCGCTGCATCCCGACCCGGTCTATGCCGTGGGTCTGTTCCGCCACGCGGGCGCTTATTTCGGCGATGCCGACGCGCAATATCAGCTCGGCCGCCTCTATCTGGCTGGCTCTGGCGTCGAGAAGAACGAGACCATCGCCGCCAATTGGCTGGCCATGGCCGCGCGCAAGCAGCCACCCCGGGGCCCCAGGCGGTTCTCGGCGATATGCTGTGGCGCGGCGAGGGCGTGAGCCAACGCCAGGTGAGGGGCCTCGCTTTGCTCATGCTCGCCAACGAGAACGCCAAGACGAGCGCGGATGACGCCGAGTGGATCGGGCAGCGCTATCAAGAAACGGTCGCGCTGGCCGACAAGTCCACGCGCAAGCAGGCGGAAGCTCTGTTGCCGACGCTCGGGGGTCCGCGGACCGCCGCGGCGGCCGTGAAGATCCCGCCAAGCACGCGCGGCGCGACGCCGCCGACCCGCACGCTGGCCAAGCCCGCGCAGGAATCGTCTCTCTCCGCCATGGAGGAGCCGCGGCTCGGTCCGGTCGATGTGATCCCGCCCGCCGCCATGGGCCTGTCCGTCGGCTTCGGCGCCTCGGACAGCGGGCTCGGTGGGCTCCAGCCTTAACCGCTTAAGCCCTCACAGCGACAGTTCCACGACAATCGGTACGTGATCGGACGGCTTCTCCCAGCTGCGGGGGTCGGCGTCGATCTCACACGCCACCAGCCGGTCGCCGCTTGCGGCGACAGCAGCAAATGATCGATGCGCAGGCCGTGGTTCTTCTGCCAGGCGCCCGCCTGATAGTCCCAGAAGGTGAACTGGTGCGGCTCATCGTGGCAGGCTCTGAACGCGTCCGTGAGCCCCAGATTGAGCAGCGCCTGGAAATGGGCGCGGGTCTCTGGGCGGAACAGTGCATCGTCCATCCAGGCGGCCGGATTGTAGACGTCCTCCGGCGCCGGGATGACGTTGTAGTCGCCGGCAATGACGAAGGGCTCTTCGTAGGTCAGTAGCTCCTTCACCCGCTCCCTGAGGCGGCTCATCCAGGCGAGCTTGTAGACGAATTTCTCCGGCGCGCCGTTGCCGTTGGGGAGATAGATGTTCACCACCCGCAACACGCCGGAAGGGATCGAGATCACGCCCTCGATATAGCGGGCCTGCACGTCTTCCGGATCGCCCGCGAGCCCGGGCGTGACGTCGTCGAGCGGCATCTTCGACAGCAGCGCCACCCCGTTGAAGCCCTTCTGCCCGTGCACCGCCACGTTATAGCCGAGGTCCTCGAAGGCGCTTAGCGGGAACGCCTCGTCCATGCATTTGATCTCTTGCAGGCAGGCGATGTCCGGCGAGGCCGATCGGAGCCAGGTCGTGGCGGCGTCGATGCGCGCCTTCACGCCGTTGATGTTCCAGGTGGCGATCTTCATGGGATTTGTTGTGACGTCCTTCCCCACGGTCATTGCCCGGCTTGCCCTCAAGCAGCGAAGCGGTAGGGCATCCGCAATTGACCGGGCAATCCAGTAACCCAGCCTCGGCGATAGTCCAAGGCGGTGATTACTGGATTCCCGCTTTCGCGGGAATGACCCAAGGGAAAAAGCTAAATCGAGAAGCTGGTGCCGCAGCCGCAGGACGCGGTGGCGTTGGGGTTGTGGATTTTGAATTGCGCGCCGATCAGCTCGTCCACGAAGTCGATCTCCGAGCCTTTCACGAAATCCGCGGACACCGGATCGATGGCGACCGTGGCGCCGTCCCGCTCGATGAGAATGTCGTCGTCGGCCGTGTCGCTCGCCAGCTCGAAGCGGTATTGGAATCCGGAGCAGCCGCCGCCCTCGACGCTGACGCGGAACAGGCTCGCGGCCCGGTCGGCGCTCACGAGCTCGACGATGCGCTTGGCGGCGCGCGGACTTATGGTGATGGACGGTTCGGTCATCTTCGGTATAGCCACATGTTGTTGCACTAAAGATGAGAACGGCCAAGGGAGTTGTCAATCGGCCAGCCCGGCAAGCCTGTAAAGGACTTTGAGGCCTTGGCGGGCGACGATGCCCCGTCGGGCAGGGGCGTTTTTGCGCCTTTTGCCGTGGATCGGCGGCTGAGCCGCGGCCGCCGCATCCCAGAAGCGCCGAGCCCGACCCGCACACCCTTTGCTCGGGACCGCGACCGCATCCTGCACTCCACCGCCTTCCGAAGGCTGAACTACAAGACGCAAGTCTTCATCTATCACGAGGGCGACCATTACCGCTCGCGGCTCACCCACAGTCTCGAAGTGGCGCAGATCGCCCGCTCCATCGCCCGCGCGTTGAAGGTCGACGAGGATCTCACCGAGGCGATCGCCCTGGCCCACGATCTCGGCCATCCGCCTTTCGGCCACGCCGGCGAGCGCGCGCTGGATGCCGCCATGACGGATGCGGGCGGCTTCGACCACAACGCCCAGTCCTTGCGCGTGGTCACCAAGCTCGAACGGAAATATGGCGGCTTCGACGGGCTCAATCTCACCTGGGAGACGCTGGAAGGCCTGGTGAAGCACAACGGCCCGCTGCTTGGCGGCGACAAGCCCGTGCCCGAGCCTATTCTCGACTATTGCGCCACCCAGGATCTCGAGCTCGACACATATCCCTCATTGGAAGCGCAGATCGCCGCGCTCGCCGACGACATCGCCTATAACGCGCACGACATCGATGACGGCTATCGCGCCAGCTGCTTCAGCTTCACGGCGCTCGCCGCCGTGCCGATCGCCGGACGTCTGCTCGCGGAAGTCGACGCGGCCTATCCGAAGCTCGAGGACACGCGGCGTCTTTACGAGCTGAACCGCCGCTTGATCACCGCGATGGTCGACGACGCATCGGCCGAGACGCACACCCGGCTCGCGCGTCTCAAGCCGGGCAGCGCCGATGCCATACGGCAAGCGGGAAGCGCGACGGCGGCGTTCTCCGCGAGCATGCTGCGCGAGCTCGCCGGTTTGCGCGCGTTCCTCTTCGCCTCCGTCTATCGCCATCCGCGCGTGATGCGCATCATGGGCGAGGCCGAGGATTTGGTCGTCGAGCTGTTCCAGCGCTACGCGCGCGATCCGGACGCGCTGCCGCCGGAATGGCGCGAGGAAGCGCGGGCCCACGACGACCGCGCCTATGCCCGCCATGTGGCGGACTTCATCGCCGGTCAGACCGACCGCTACGCGCTCGCCGAGCATCGCCGCTTGTTTGACGCGACCCCTGATATGCGTTAGTCGCGCGCCACGCATCATCCGGAAAAGTGGGCACCGGTTTTCCGACAAGATGATGCGCAAAAACGGTTTCCCGGAGCTTTCATGGACGTTTTCGCAGGGTTTCACGGCCACGTTCTGGCGGCGGTCCAGCAGCTCAAGCATGACGGCGTCCGTGCCCCATGAGGCGAGCGTGGACGGCATCACGCTGGGCTCGCCCAAGGACCCGACCCATGGCGATCTCGCCACCAACGCGGCCATGGTGCTGGCCAAGCCTGCCGGCGCCGCGCCGCGCGCTCTGGCCGAACGTATCGTCCCGCTGATCGCCTCCGACCCCGACGTCGAGAAGGTCGAGATCGCCGGCCCCGGCTTCATCAACTTGACACTCGCCCGTGCATTCTGGCCGAGCGTGCTGCGCATGGTGCTGGAGCAGGGCGATGCGTATGGGCGAAGCGCCGTCGGCAAGGGTCAGGCCGTGAACGTCGAGTATGTGTCCGCCAATCCGACCGGGCCCATGCATGTGGGCCATTGCCGGGGCGCCGTGTTCGGAGACGCCCTCGCCAATCTGCTTGCCTTCGCCGGGTATGACGTGACGCGCGAATACTATGTCAACGACGCGGGCGCCCAGGTCGACGTGCTCGCCCGCTCTGCGTTCCTGCGCTACCGCGAGGCGCTCGGCGAGGACATCGGCGACATTCCCGAAGGCCTGTACCCGGGCGACTATCTGAAGCCGGTCGGCGAGAACCTCGCGAGCAATCACGGCCGGGATCTGCTCGACATGCCGGAATCGGAATGGCTGCCGCTCGTGCGCGCCACGGCGCTGAAAGCCATGCTCGGCATGATCGAGGAGGATCTGGCCCAGCTTGGCATCCGCCACGACGTGTTCTTCTCGGAGCGGTCGCTCATCGAGGGCCGGGACGAGGTGGCCGAGACCATCGCCGATCTCCGTGCGAAAGGTCTCGTCTACGAAGGCCGCTTGCCCCCGCCCAAGGGCAAGATCGACGAGGAGTGGGAGGACCGCGAGCAGCTTCTGTTCCGCGCCACCGCGTTCGGCGACGATCAGGACCGGCCGCTCGTCAAGTCCGATGGCGCATACACATATTTCGCTTCCGATATCGCCTATCACTACGACAAGTTCAGACGCGGCTTTAAGTCGATGATCGATGTCTGGGGCGCCGATCATTCGGGCCACATCAAGCGCATGCGGGCGGCCCTGACCGCGCTCACCGACGGCCAAGGCGACCTCGACGCAAGATATTGTCAGCTGGTCCGCTTGTTTCGCGCCGGTGAGCCTGTCAAAATGTCCAAGCGTGCCGGGACCTTCGTGACGCTGAGGGACGTCGTGGACGAGGTGGGCGCAGGCCCCGTTCGGTTCATGATGCTCTATCGGAAGAACGACGCACCGCTCGATTTCGACTTCGCCAAAGTCACCGAGCAGTCGCGGGACAACCCGGTGTTTTATGTTCAGTATGCCCATGCCCGGGCGAGTTCCGTTCTGCGTAACGTGCGTGAGGGGTTCCCAGACCTCGATATGGGGGAGGATCAATTGGCGCGGGCCGATCTAGAACGGCTGAATGACGACGGCGAAATCGCCTTGATCCGTCGTCTTGCCCAATTTCCCCGTATTGTGGAGGGTGCGGCCCAAGCACATGAGCCGCACCGACTCGGTTTCTATCTTTACGAACTTGCCGGAGACTTTCATGGTCTTTGGAACAGAGGCAAAGACTTGCCACAATTACGTTTTATTTACGAAAGTGACCGAGAGTTAACACGTGCTCGTGTGGCGCTTGTGGCCGCCACGAAGCGTGTTCTGGCGATGGGTTTGGGGATCCTCGGCGTTCATGCCTTGCACGAGTTGCACTAGCCGGACAACGGGCACGGGGGTGGTCGAGGGAAGTAGCCATGTCCACGCACGATAGCGGGTTCGGCGGCAATGGCGGCCGATCCCTAGAGTTTGAATCGGATTTTGCCGATAGGCAGAACGCCGTAGCCGCGCCGGGGGAGAATTCCTGGGGCGCGAGCGCGGCCAACACCCAAAAGAGTGAGGTATCTCCCATGGCTCAAGGAGCGGGTCGGCCCGGTCAGCCAAACTTCGGACAAAACTCGATTTTCGGGAACGGCGGCAGCGCCTTTACGCAGATGCCGACCTACACCCCGACGACGCGCGGGGCCGAGCAGCCCCAGACCGCTCCTCAGACGTCCTATCCGCCTCAGGCCCAGCCTCGGCAGCCCGCCGCGCCGGCCCAGCAGGCGGCGCCGCAGCCCCGCCAGCCCCAGCCGCAACCCCGGCAGCCCGAGCCGCAAGCCTATGGCGGCAATCAGCACTTTCAGCCGCAGCAGGCTTACGACACGCCGAGCTATGCCCCGAAGCCGGCTTATGGCGATCAGGATCTGCCCGATCTCAGCACGCCGACCCCGCTTTTCCGGATTCGATCTTCGGCGACTTCAAGCCGGATACGAGCTTCGAGTCCGACTTCGCCGGTCACGATCAAGCGCCGGCCGATGCCAGTTTCCAAGATGCGAGTTTCCCCGAGATCGGTGTCGAGGATCACGCATACCAGGCGCCGCCCGCGCAGCCGCATTTCGAGCAGAGCCGGAGCGCGCCCCAGCAGCATGCGCCGATGCAGCAGCCGCAGAACTATCAGCCCCAGGCCTATGCGCCGCAGCCGCAGGCCCCGCAATACGCGGCCGCGCATGGTCAGGTGCCGCAGGGCGACCCGAGCCGTCAGCTCCAGGCCTATGATTCCGTCTACGACCAGCCGCCGCAGATCGCTCTTGGCGGTGCCCCGGTGCTCACCAGTCCCAGGACTATTTCGAGGCCGATCGCGGCGATGCCGATTTCATCGACGAGAGCCAACTCGCTCTACCGGCCAGCGCCCGTTCGAAGCTGGCCAACTCGCTCAAGGGGCGCAGCGCCTTTATGGTCGGCAGTGCGCTTCTTGGCGCCATCGCCCTCGGCGGCGCGCTTGCCTTCGCCTACAAGCAGAGCGGCGGTAGCGGCGGCGAAACGCCCATCATCACGGCCGACGCGACGCCCGTGAAGGAAGCTCCGGACCAGCCAGGCGGCAAGGAGTTCCCCCACAAGAACAAGCTCATCTACGACCGGCTGACCAATGGCGCGACGCCCGAGTCCGAGCGTCTCGTGCCGCGGCAAGAAGATGTCGCGGTGCCGGCGATGCCGCCGGCCACGGCGACCGCCGGGCTGCCGGCTCCGGTTGCCACCACCGATCTGGCCAATCCGGCGACCACCCAATCTGTTGACGGCGAGGAGGGCGGACCGCGCAAGGTGAAGACCCTGGTCGTCCGTCCCGATGGCTCCGTCGAGGCGCCCGCCGTCGCCGATGCCGCCAATGCGGCGGCCGGCGCGGTGAATGCGACTGCCGACGCCGCCGCGCAAGCGGCCCAAGCCGCGGCACAGCCTGCCAATATGATGCCGGTGCCGATTCCGGATGGTCCGGTGCCGATGGCCGCTCCGGCCGCCCCGGCGGCTGCCCCGCAACAAGTGGCCGCGGCCGATCCGGCGCCTGCGCCTGCCGAGTCGAAATATTTGGTTCAGGTAGGAGCGCATAAGAGCCAGACCGAGGCTCTCGCGATTTATGCCGACATCCAGCAGAAAAACCCGCAACTGCTCGGCAATTATCCGCCGCTCGTGCAGAAGACCTCGTCTGGCGGGGGCACCCTGTATCGCCTGCGCGTCGGTCCGATCGCCAGCAAGTCGGAAGCCTACAAGCTCTGCGGCGATTTGAAGACGCAAGGCACCGACTGCTTCGTCGCCGTCCAGTAGGGGTTTGACAGGACGCTTGACCGCAAGACCCGCCGGGGCTAGCCCCCGATGGTGACCTTCAAAGCTTTCATCTCAGGCTGCGCCGGCACGGCGCTGACCGCGGACGAGCGCGCGCTGTTCGCCGAGGCGCGGCCGTGCGGGCTCATCCTGTTCGCCCGGAACGTGGAGAGCCCGGCGCAAATTCGCGCTCTGGTGGCCGACTTCAAGACGGCCGTCGGCAGCGAGGATGTCCTTATTCTCGTCGACCAGGAAGGCGGCCGGGTCCAGCGCCTACGCCCGCCTTATTGGCGCGCCATGCCGCCTCAGCACTGTTACGGCGACCTCTACCGCTCCGATCCGGAAGCCGCCAAGCGGGCCGCTTTCGCCGGTGCGCGGCTGATGGCCGCCGAGCTCCATGACGTTGGTATCAACGTGAACTGCACGCCCTGCATCGACGTGCCCCAGGAGGGGGCTCACGACATCATCGGCGACCGCGCCTTCTCTCCGGACCCGGATATGGTGAGCGTGCTGGGCCGCGCGGTGATGGACGGGACGCTCGCAGGGGGCGTTCTGCCCGTCATCAAGCATGTGCCGGGCCACGGCCGGGCGCTGGCCGACAGCCACAAATCGCTGCCGCGTATCGATGCCCCCAGAGCGGCGTTGGAGGCGGTCGATTTCCGCCCCTTCGAGGCGCTCCATGACGCGCCGCTCGCCATGACGGCCCATGTTTTGCTGCCGGAATTCGATGAGCGGCGCCCCGCAACGCTCTCGCCCGTTATAATGGGCAAAGTGATTCGAGATCAGATGGGGTTGACCGGCCTGATCATGAGCGACGACATCGGGATGAAGGCGCTGCGGGGGGCGTTCGCGGATTTGACGCGGGGCGTGATCGCCGGCGGCTGCGACGTGGTGCTTCATTGCAGCGGCAAGTTCTCCGAGATGGCCGAGGTGGCGGGGGCCGCACCGTCTCTCGAGGGCAAGGCGCTTGAGCGGTTCGAGCAGGCCCGCGCCTGTCTGCACGAGCCGGAACCCTTTGACGAGGCCGAGGCCTTGGCGCGCGTGACCGAGGCGGCCGCCACCCGCGTGGCGAGCGTCGGTCCAGACCCGACGGTGCAGGTATGAGCGACGAAGACAGCGAAGACATCAAGGCGGATGAAGCCCCGCGTGAGCCCGACTCCTGGGGGCATGAGGACGAGCGCGACCCGGCCGACCCGCAGCTCAGGGTCGACGTCGGCGGCTTCGAGGGACCGCTCGATCTTCTGCTGGCGCTGGCCCGCACGCAGAAGGTCGATATCACCAAGATCTCCGTGCTGGCGCTGGCCCAGCAATATCTCGACTTCATCGCCGAGGCTCGGGCCTTGCGCCTTGAGATCGCCGCCGACTATCTGGTCATGGCGGCGTGGCTCGCCTTCCTCAAGTCGAAGCTTCTGCTGCCGGCCGAGCCTCCGAGGAGGGCGAGCCGAGCGGCGGAGGAGCTTGCCGCGCTGCTGGCCTTCCGGCTGAAACGCCTCGATGCCATGCGCGACGCCGCGGCCCGGCTCATGACGCGCAAGCGGCTTGGCCGCGACGTGTTCGGCCGCGGCTGCCCGGAGCCCATCCGGGTGAACCGGACATCCGTCTACGAGGCGAATGTCTACGACCTGCTGAAAGCCTATTCGCAGCAGCGTCAGCGCAACGCCACGCGCACGCTCCACATGGAGAAGCGCACCGTATGGTCGCTGAAAGAGGCGCGCGATGAGTTGGAGCGGCTGCTCGGCATGGCGTGCGACTGGGCGCCGCTCGATCAGTTGCTGGCGGAGTTCCTGGTGGAGCCGGAGATGCGCCGCACGGCGCTCGCTTCGAGCTTCACCGCGACCTTGGAGATGACCCGGGAAGGGGCGCTGGAGCTTCGCCAGGCGAAGTCCTTCGCGCCGCTGATGGTCCGCCGCCGGGGTGAGGCCGCGTGAGTTTTGTGCATGAACCAGGAGTGGGAAAGTCGGTAACGGGTGCCAGCGTCAAAGGGGCTTGAAACGCCAAGGGGCACATCAAGGGGCAAATCATGCCGAGACCCAAAATTTCGCCATCGAAGCTTGATCGGGATATGCGGGATGCGCCCGAGGCCGAGGAAGAGGCGAGGACCAAGCCGACCCTGAAGGAGGTCCTCTCCGACATCTCGAAGCTGTCGGACGAAGAGGGTGAGGGGGACGCATTGGCCGGCGGCGGGTCGGCGCTGGTGAAACTCGATCGAGCGATGCGGGCCGCGGTCGCGGAACATACAAAGACAAGAAATGCGGGGATGCAAATGACAGTGAATCAGGCGGAAAGGGTCGTGGACATGACGGTGGAAGAGGACAAGCAGAGCGCCACGGCGCCGATGCTGCCGCTGCCGTCCAATGTGATGGCGTTGCCCTCCGCCGACCGGCGCGAGAAATTGCGCATCGTCGAGGCCCTGCTGTTCGCCGCCTCCGAACCCCTCAAGGAGGCCGAGCTCGCCCAGCATTTCGCCCAAGGCGAGGACGTGAAGGCGCTGCTCGAGGAGCTGCAAGGCCTTTATGCCGGCCGTGGCGTCAATCTGCGCCGCGTGGCGGGCAAATGGTCCTTCCGCACCGCCGACGATTTGTCTTTCCTCTTGGAGCGCCAGGCCATCGCCCAGCGCCGCCTGTCGCGGGCCGCGCTCGAAACGCTCGCCATCATCGCCTACCATCAGCCCGTGACCCGCGCCGAGATCGAGGAGATCCGCGGCGTGTCCACCTCCAAGGGCACCATCGACGTGCTGCTGGAGACGGGCTGGATCAAGCTCAGGGGCCGCCGCCGCGCGCCAGGCCGTCCCGTGACCTACGGCACCACGGAAGCCTTCCTGGAGCATTTCGGCTTCGAGCAGATCCAGGATCTGCCTGGTCTCTCCGAGCTCAAGGGGGCGGGGCTGCTCGACTCCAACCTGCCGCCCGGCTTCTCCATGCCGAACCCGGACGATGCGCCGGACCTGCGCGAGGACGAGGATCCGCTGGAGGATGAGGACGAGCCGCTCGGGGCCGGCGAGGACGACGGTTTCGAGGACGATGCTTCGCCGACGACGACGAGGCGCGCGAGGACGAGTAGGGACCGGTTAAGCC
>NZ_LPWD01000210.1 GCF_001723295.1 Methyloceanibacter marginalis | reverse complement strand
TAAGGCCGCCAAGTCCAACGGGGGCGGGCCAGGTCCCACGCAAGCCCAAGGGCAACGGGGCCGCGCCATGGGTCTCGCCCCGCCGACACGCGCTGCACGGCCCGGGGCGATGAGCCCCAACATGCGGGGACCAAACGCGGGTCCCAACAATCGCGGCCCCTCGCTAGAGGGCCGTAATGGTCCGAAGCCGCCTCAGGCCCGCCGAACCCCGCCAAAGCCAGGAGGGGACAAGGCGAAGGCCGGCAATGCGAAAGCCAAGCCGCAATCGGCGCGTGGGAAGCCGAAATCCAGCCGGGCCAAGCCGGCCATGCACCGGCCCGCGAAGCCAAAGCAGGCCAAGTCGAGGGCGGCGCACGTCAATCCAAAGCCTGCGAAGTCGAGATCCGCCCATGGCGGCGGTAACGGAAACCGCAAAGGGGCCGCGAGCCGCGGTCATGGCGGCGGTGATCGGGCCAAGGCCTGCAAGGCCAATCCGAAGCGGCCGGGTTGCGGGCGGCGCGGCTAGTGCGCTCCCATCTGCCACTCTCGATTTAGCGAGCGATGGGCACTAAAGGGGTCTCGCGCCGGCAATAGGCCATCGAGTTTTGGGCCCCGCACACGGCCTTCGCCTTCCAAACGTCGAAGTCCTCGTCGTCGAGGGGGTCGTCGCAGGTCGCGGAGACGGGATTGTCGGACGCGCGTTTGAGCCAGCAATATTTCCAGCTCTTGCGGTCCTTGTCCTCGACGACAGAGACGCGGCAATAGCCGTTCTCCGGCACTTGAACCTCGATAGTATACCGCCAGACGCGCCCCGCGTCGGTTTCGACTTCGGCGATGCTACAGCCGCTGACGCCGTCGCGCGCCTGCACAGGGTGGGCGAGAACCACGCCGGCCAGGGTGAGCGCGAAAACCTTCAAACAAAGGCCTGTGATACGGGCACTGTCCGGGATCATCGAGCCTGTCTCCATGAATTCGATTGGGCCGGCCGCCAAACTGAGCCGGATGGTCCGCCAGTTCAAGTCCGCCGGGCAAATGGCGTTTGCCTTTGGAGCCCCGTCCATTAGCATCGCTAGAAAAATCGCTCAGTGTAGAGCGCGAGAGGGCTGGGCTATGGGAGGAATGGGCATCGTGTCGAGCTGCAAGCGGGCGGGGCTCGCGCTCCTTTTGCCGTTTTTCCTCAATGCTTGCTCCGACGGCGGAGACGCGACGAGCGCCGAGGACAAGCCGCTTCCCAGCGTCGTGGTCGAGGCGGTGACCGCACAAGATGTGGCCGGCCAAACGGATTTTGTCGGCCGGACCGAGGCGTCGCAGCGGGTCGACGTGCGGGCCCGAGTCAGCGGCACGCTTCTCAAAAGACCATTCGAGGAAGGTCACGAGGTCGAGGCGGGGGCCGTTCTTTTCGAGATCGACCCGGCCGAATTCCAAGCCAATCTGTTGGCAGCGGAAGCCCAGGTCGCCAAAGCGCAAGCCAGCTTCAACGAGAACGACCGCAGTTTGAAGCGCTATGAAGTGCTCTTGGAGCGAGAAGCGGCGAGCGAGGCGCAATACGATATCGCCAAGTCGAAGGCGGATCAGTCGAAGGCCGACGTGTCGGCGGCGGAGGCGGATGTTGAGCGCGCCAAGCTCGATCTCGGCTACGCGACGATTACCTCACCTATCGCCGGACGTACGGGCATCTCGGATGTGGATGTCGGAAACCTCATCGGGCCGGACAGCGGCGTCTTGGTGACGGTGCTCGACCTCGACCCTATCGATGTAATCTTCTCGGTGGGCGAGCGTGATTATTTGAACTACGTGGAAGCGAAGAAGGCGGGCACGGCGGAGGACTTCACGCCGCAAATTCGCCTCGCCAACAACAAGCTCTACGAGTTCCCCGGCGAAGTGGCGGTCATCGACAATAAAGTCGATCCGGCAACCGGCACGATCAATATTCGGCTCACGTTTCCCAATCCGGATCGCATCCTCGTCCCCGGGCAATATGTCAGCGTGTTGCTGACGCGGGCGACGCCGGAGAAGCGCGTGGTCATCCCACAGTCGGCGGTGCAGGAAAACCAAGCGGGCCCCTTTGTGCTCATCGTCGACGGTGAAGGCCGCATCGAGGCGCGGCCGATCAAGACGGGTGACCGCATAGAAACCGGCGTGGTGGTGCTTGAAGGTCTTCGAGAAGGTGAGACCCTGGTTGTTCAGGGCATCCAAAAGGTCCGTCCCGGCGCCGAGGTCAATGTCTCGTATCTTGCGCCGGCAGAACGGCCGGAGATTATCGACCAGGAGGCATCACCCGAGACAGCATCCGGCGCGCCGGAGCCAACGCCCGATCCAGAGCCGCAAGCCGACCCCCGAGCCAGAACCGGCTCCGCAAGGCGCGCCCTAAGTCATGCTCAGCGCCTTTTTCATCGACCGCCCGAAGTTCGCGTTCGTCATCGCGATCGTGACGATCATCGCCGGGCTGCTGGCGATGAGCGCGCTTCCGATCGCCGAGTATCCGGAGCTCACCCCGCCGCAAGTGCAGGTGTCAGCAAATTATCCCGGCGCCAACGCAAGCGTCGTCGCGGAGTCCGTGGCTGCGGTAATCGAGGCCGAGGTCAACGGCGTCGAGGGCATGACCTACATGTCATCCAAGAGCGCCAATGACGGCAGCTACACTTTGACCGTCACGTTCTCGATCGAGACGGATGGGGACACGGCCCAGGTCAACGTGCAGAACCGCGTCTCTCAGGCGATGCCGAAGCTGCCCGAGGAGGTGAAGCGCCAAGGCGTACCACGGAGAAAACCTCCACCAGCATGCCTGATGGTGATTTCCGTCTACTCACCGGAAGGAACCTACGACAGCATCTTCCTTTCCAACTACTCGAGCATCAATTTGCTCGACACGCTCTCCCGCGTGAAAGGGGTCTCGAAGGTCTCAAATCTGGGCGCGCGCGACTACAGCATGCGCATGTGGCTCGAGCCGGACCGTCTGACGGCTTTGGGCTTGACGGCAAGCGATGTCATCGCCGCGATCCGAGATCAGAATATTCAGGCGTCCCCGGGGGCCATCGGCCAGGAGCCCGCCCCGTCTTCACAGCAATTCCAATACACATTGACCGCGCAGGGGCGCCTCGCGGACGTCGATCAGTTCAAGAACATCATCCTCGTTGCGAATTCCGACGGGTCCGTCGTGAGATTGAGAGACGTTGCACGGGTCGAGCTCGGTGCGGAAAACTACGGCTGGTATGGCCAGTTGAACGGAAAGCCGGCCGCGCTTCTGGCCGTCTATCAGCTCCCTGACGCGAATGCGCTCGACGTCGCCCAAAAGATTCGGTCCGAGATGGATCGGCTGTCGCAGCGTTTTCCCCAGGATCTGAAATATCAGATCACATACGACACCACCCTCTATGTAGAGACCTCGATTCGAGAGGTGGTCATCACGCTGCTCCAGGCTTTGGGTCTGGTGGTCTTTGTCGTCTTCATTTTCTTGCAGGACTGGCGTTCAACCCTGATTCCGGCCATCGCTATTCCCGTTTCACTGATTGGTACATTCGCCGCGCTTCTGGCGTTCGGCTTCACCATCAACACGATCAGCTTGTTCGGGCTGATCCTCGCCATCGGCGTGGTGGTCGACGACGCGATTGTCGTTGTCGAGAATGTGCAACGACACCTGGCTGACGGCTTGAGCCCACCGGATGCCACGCGCAAGGCGATGGAAGAGGTCACCGCACCGGTCATTGCCACCACGCTCGTTCTTCTCGCGGTGTTTGTGCCGGCCGCCTTCACGCCCGGATTGACCGGCCGCCTGTTCGAGCAGTTCGCGGCGACGATTTCCGTTGCAGTGGCGCTGTCGTCGATCAATGCGCTGACGCTGAGCCCGGCCCTATGCGCAACGCTTTTGCGTCCGCCAAACCCGGCACGGCGCGGGCCGCTCGCCTGGTTCGAGCGCGGGATCGACCGAACCCGCAAAGGCTACAATGTCGTGGTTCGCGCGCTGATCCGCAGGGCCGTGGTTGCAATAGCGCTGGTCGCGGCCGTGTTCGGCGCTACGGCGTGGTTCGGCATGACGACGCCCACCGGGTTCATTCCCCAGGAGGATCGCGGCTCAATTTTCATCGATATGCGCTTGCCGGACGGTGCTGCCTTGCCGCGTACGACCGCGGTACTTGGGGAAGTCGAAACCATTCTTGAGAACACGCCAGGCGTGGCGAACGTGATCGCCGTTGGCGGCTACTCAATTCTGCAAGGCACGGTTGTGCCAAATGCGGCCTTCATCATCGCCGTTTTGGAACCATGGGACGAGCGGGACACGCCGGAACTTGGACTGCGTGCCATCATGCAGAATATCGCTCCAAAGTTCGCGGCCATTCCACAGGCCGTCATCATTCCTTTCACGCCACCGCCCATTCCTGGTCTCGGCACCACGGGTGGTTTTGAGTTCGTCTTGCAGGATACCGAGAGCCGATCGCCACAATCGCTGGCGTCCGTGCTCAACGGCTTTATCTTCGCGGCGAATGGCGAGCCCCAGGTCACCAGCGTCTTCAGTACGTTTGGCGCCAACTCGCCGCAGCTGTTCATCGACGTCAATCGCCAGCTCGCAAAGACCAAGGGCGTGAGCATCGAAGACATCTTCACGGTGCTCAACGCCAATATCGGCGCCTATTACGTGAACGACTTCAACAAATTCGGCCGGGTCTACCGTGTCTACGTTCAGGCGGAGGCCGACCGGCGTTCGAGCCCCGAGGATATCGGCAAGCTCTATGTGCGGTCCGCCGGCGGCGAGATGGTGCCGCTACGCTCACTGGTGACCGTCTCTTCGGTCTTGGGGCCGGAGACGATCGAACGCTACAACATGTTCCGCTCAGCCACTGTCAATGGAAATCCCGCGCCCGGCTATAGCTCGGGCCAGGCGATCGCCGCGATGGAAAGTGTTGCCAGGACGAGTCTGCCCGACGGCTATACTTATGAGTGGACCGGCATGTCCTACGAGGAGATCAAGGCGGGCGCGGCCAGCTCAGCCGTGTTCGTGCTGTCGTTCATTTTCGCCTATCTTTTCCTCGTCGCGCAGTATGAGAGCTGGACAATTCCGGTTTCGGTCATGCTGTCGGTCGTGTTCGCGATTCTCGGTGCCTTCGTGGCACTCAAGCTTTCCGGTGTCGCGCTCAACACCTACGCGCAAGTCGGCCTCATTCTTTTAATTGGTCTGGCGGCAAAGAATGCCATTCTCATTGTGGAGTTCGCCAAGGAGAAGCGCGAAGCCGGCGAGAGCATTGTCGATGCCGCCGAGAATGCCGCCTCCTTGCGCTTCCGCGCGGTGCTCATGACCGCCTTGTCCTTCATTCTTGGCGTGCTGCCACTCGTGCTGGCCACCGGCGCCGTGCCGCAGGCCCGCGTGTCCGTCGGTCTCACAGTCTTTGGCGGGATGCTGCTTGCCACGATTCTCGGCGTGACCTTCGTGCCCTTCCTCTTCGTTCTGCTCCAGCGGATGCGCGAGTCGGTCAAGAGCAAGAAGGCCGAGCCACCGCCCGCGTCCAAACCGCAGCAGACTTAGAGATGACGATCCAGATCGTCCTCGGTGCCATCATGATCGTGGTCACCACGCTGATCCAAGGCGTGTTCACGATGGTCGGCATCGAACGTCTGCGTGATCATCTTGAGCGGCATCGCACAAACTCACTGTTGCGTGGAACACTCAGCGTCGCTGCTTTTGTGCTGTGGCTCTTCCTCGCCATGATTCTCGAAGTCTGGACGTGGGCAACGCTCTACATCGCACTCGGCGCGATCTCGCCGCTCGAGAAGGCGGTCTATTTCTCTACCGTGACCTTCACCACGCTCGGCTTCGGCGACATCACACTCGGTGAAGAGTGGCGTCTTCTGTCCTCATTCGAGGCGGCCAATGGCCTTTTGATGTTCGGCTGGTCCACGGCGCTTGTCTTCGCCGCTGTGCAATGGGTCTACACCGGGCTCAAGCGTGGCGATCGCAATTAGAAGAAGCGTTCGAGGACGTAAATAGTGTCGCCTGGCTGGACGGGATAGTCTGTTGGGACCATGACGGTTGACATGACTCCGCCGAACTTTCGTGTGAGGCGGACGAAGCGTTTTTTGGCGCGTTCGGTGTATCCCTCTGCGATGGCGACGGCGGCCTCGACGGTCATGGCGTTGACGTACGGGTATTGGC
>NZ_LPWD01000209.1 GCF_001723295.1 Methyloceanibacter marginalis | reverse complement strand
GCCGCGCGTCGTCGCGGCGGCGCCATGTGTTGCGCCTTGCGGGGCCGCGCCGGTTGCCGTCGCGCCCGCGCCTTGCGTCGCCCCGTGCGGCTTGCCGCCGGGACCGACCGCGTACCGCTACCGGGCGCCGAACTACTACGCCTATTACAAGCAGCCGGCTTATGCGGGCGAGTGCGGTCTCAGCACCTGCAACACGTATTGGCGCAGGGACTGCTGGTACGATTCGTTCGGCCGCCGCTTCTGCAACTAGGCTCTCGAGCTTCCGGCGCAAGCTGGTTGATTCCCGGACCCGAGGGGGAGGGTGCCAAAAGCGCCTTCTCCCTCGTGTTCGTTTGGGCTTACGCGTCCTTCGGGTTGAGACGCGCCCAATGCAGGGCGATGGCCGCGGCGTTCGAGACGTTGAGGCTCGCAAGCGCGCTTGCCGTCGAGATGCGGCACAAGCGATCGCAGCGTTCGCGGGTGAGCTGACGCAAGCCTTTGCCTTCGGCGCCGAGCACCAGCGCCAGGGGCCGGACGATGTCGGTCTCCTCCAGCGTCGCCTCCGCCTCTTCGGCAAGCCCGATCCGCAAGACGCCCCGTTCGCCGAGTTCGGCCAGAGCTTCGGCCAGGTTCTTCACCAAAACGATGGGGACGAGATCGAGCGCGCCGCTGGCCGACTTGGCGAGCACGCCAGACAACGGCGGACTATGCCGCTCGGTGAGCACGAGCCCGCTCGCGCCAAAGGCCGCAGCCGAGCGGAGCGCCGCGCCCACATTGTGCGGGTCGGTCACCTGGTCGAGGACGAGCAGGACGCCGTTGGCATCGATATCATCGAGCGAGACCGTTTCGAGCGGCCCCGCCTCCAGGACCACGCCTTGATGAACCGTGTCGGGACCAAGTTCGCGGTCGAGATCCTTCGGAATCACCCGCTCCGGAATGAGCCCGCGCTCGGCGATGAGGGGCCCGAGCCGGTGGGTGGCGTTCTCGGTGGCGCGCAAGGCGTAGACCGGGCGCCGCGGATTGGCGAGGGCCGCCTCGACGGCGTGAAGACCGAAGAGGAGAACGCGGTCAGATTCGGGTTTTCGGTGCGCCGGGCCCCGCCTGTCTTGGCGAAGGGTTTGGAATGCTTGGAGTTTTGGCGCGCCATGGGCGAACGGCCTCGCTTGGAAAGAGGGTGGAAGAGGCGTCGGACCTCCTATAAAACCTAGGAATTCCAGCCCGCTCGTCCTGATTTACAGTTGACAGAGACCGAATGGCTACTCATAAACGCGGCTATTGCGGACCCTGCCGGCCGACGGCGGGGTGTTTTTGCTTGGTTACAATCACCAGTCAATCCATCTGACCTTTCAAGGAGGGGTGCCCGAGTGGCTAAAGGGGACGGGCTGTAAACCCGTTGGCTATGCCTACGTTGGTTCGAATCCAACCCCCTCCACCACCACTTCTTTATGAGGCGGATGGATGCGGGTGTAGCTCAATGGTAGAGCAGCAGCCTTCCAAGCTGACGACGAGGGTTCGATTCCCTTCACCCGCTCCAGCAAGTTAGTTGCCGAGGTCATTGATTAAGTTGCGAATTTTAGGGTGAAGACGCGAAGTCGATAGGAGTGTAGCTCAACTGGCTAGAGCACCGGTCTCCAAAACCGGGGGTTGGGGGTTCGAGTCCCTCCACTCCTGCCAGGTTGCGGGACGGAGAGGCGGCCAGGAACTCAAGAAGACGGAACGGGCCACATGGGTCCGGCGGCAAGGACAGAGATGGCGAGAACGAATCCCTTCGAGTTTCTCCAGCAGGTGCGCACGGAAGTGTCGAAGGTCACTTGGCCGACCCGCCGGGAGACCGTCATCACCACGTTCATGGTGCTGCTGATGTCGTTCGCCGCGGCGCTGTTCTTTCTCGGGTGGACTGGGTGTTGGGCATGGTCGTTCAGCTCATCCTGGGTCTGAGATTTTAAGAGGTTAGGCTTTCGTCCGATGGTAATGCGCTGGTACATCGTCCACGCCTATTCGAACTTCGAGCGGAAGGTCGCCGAGTCCATCAAGGAGCGCGCCGCCTCTGCCGGTCTCGACGAGATGTTCGAAGATGTCATCGTGCCGATGGAAGAGGTCGTGGAGATGCGGCGGGGCCGGAAGGTCTCGTCCGAGCGTAAGTTTTTTCCGGGTTACGTGCTCGCCAAGATGGAGCTCAACGACGAGACCTATCATCTGATCAAGAACACGCCGAAGGTCACGGGTTTCCTCGGCACGGACAACAAGCCGATCCCGATCACCGAGGAGGAGGCGGGCCGCATCCTCCAGCAGGTGCAGGAGGGCGTCGAGCGTCCGAAGCCGTCTGTGACCTTCGAGATCGGCGAGCAGGTGCGGGTGGCCGACGGTCCGTTCGCTTCGTTCAACGGCCTCGTGGAAGAGGTCGACGAGGAGCGCGCGCGGCTCAAAGTGGCGGTTTCGATTTTCGGCCGGGCGACCCCGGTCGAGCTGGAATATGCGCAAGTGGAGAAGCTCTAACGGTTGCGCTTTTTGCGTACGAGTTAGCGGAACGCAGGACGAATTGGGATGGCGAAGAAGATTGACGGTTACATCAAGTTGCAGGTGCCGGCGGGGCAGGCGAATCCGTCGCCGCCGATCGGCCCCGCGCTCGGTCAGCGCGGCGTGAACATCCCGGAGTTCTGCAAGGCGTTCAACGCAGCCACGCAGAGCCTCGAGGCGGGTTCGCCGATCCCGACCGTCATCACGGTCTATGCGGACCGGTCCTTCACCTTCGAGATGAAGACGCCGCCGGCGTCCTACCTCCTCAAGAAGGCGGCCAAGGTCGGCAAGGGCTCCAAGGAGCCTGGCCGTGCGAAGGCGGGGCGCGTGACTCAGGACCAGCTGCGCGAGATCGCCGAGGTCAAAATGCAGGATTTGAACGCCAACACCGTCGAGCAAGCGATGAAGATCATCGCCGGCTCCGCCCGCTCGATGGGTCTTGAGGTGCAGGAGTAAACGATGAGCAAGCCCGGTAAGAGGTTTCGCGCCGCCGCCGAGACGGTCGAGAATGACAAGCTTTACGCCATTGAAGAGGCGGTGAAGCTGGTCAAAGGCGCGGCGAATTCCAAATTCGACGAGACCGTCGAGATCGCCATGAATTTGGGCGTCGACCCGCGTCACGCGGATCAAATGGTGCGCGGCGTTTGCCAATTGCCGCATGGCTCCGGCCGCAAGCTTCGCGTAGGCGTCTTCGCCAAGGGCGACAAAGCCGCGGAAGCCAAGAAGGCGGGCGCGACGGTGGTCGGCGCCGAGGATCTGGTGGAGCAGGTGCAGAAGGGCGTGATCGAGTTCGACCGCTGCATCGCCACGCCGGACATGATGCCGCTGGTCGGCCGGCTCGGTAAGGTGCTCGGCCCTCGCGGCATGATGCCCAACCCGAAGGTCGGCACCGTGACCACCGATGTCGCGGCGGCTGTGGCCGCAGCCAAGGGCGGCGCTGTGGAATTCCGCGTCGAGAAGGCCGGCGTCATTCACGCCGGCGTCGGCAAGGCGAGCTTCACCGAGGAGGCTCTGGTCGCCAACATCCGCGCGTTCGCCGATGCGGTGAGCAAGGCAAAGCCTTCGGGTGCGAAGGGAACGTTTGTGAAGCGAGTCGCCGTGACCTCCACCATGGGGCCCGGCGTCAAGGTCGAGCCTGCCAGTTTGGGCAGCGCTTGAGTTTAAGAGTTTCGGGACTTCGGTCCCGGAGGATCGCTTGGGAAGTCAAGCGGTCCAAACCTGTCCGAGATTGCAGGTGCGGGAAACCGCTTAAGCCCTTCGGGCCTGCATGAGACGGGAGACGAACGGTTCGATGGTGATGCGGTTGATCCGCAACCAGGAGATCGGTTTGAACCTCGTATGTGGCTCTCGCGCGATTTGCGCGGGCGAGCGGGACAGGCAACAGAGCGCCGCGCGGCTTAGCGCGGGGTGGCTTCTTGCCTCGCCCCGCAAAGTCTCGCGGCACGGTGTGGCCTACGGCTGCGAGGCTCGTCTTCGCGGCTTTGAATAAACGGAGTGAGCATGGAAAGAGCTGAGAAGCGCGAAGTCGTAAGTGCGCTTCACGATGTCTTCGCCAAGACCGGCGTGGTCGTCGTGGCTCACTATGCGGGCTTGTCCGTCGCCCAAATGACCAAGCTGCGCAGCGACATGAGAGACGCTGGCGGCCAGGTCAAAGTTGCGAAGAATAAGCTCGTGAAGCTCGCGCTGGACGGGACCGATGCCAAGGGCATCTCGGATCTCATGACGGGGCCCACTTGCCTCGCCTATTCCGACGATCCCGTGTCGGCACCGAAGGTGGCCGTCAAGTTCGCCAAGGGGAACGAGAAGTTCGTGATCCTCGGCGGCGCGATGGGCACCACGGTGCTCGATGCCCAGGCTGTGAACTCGCTTGCAGAGCTGCCTTCTCTCGACGAACTGCGCGGCAAGCTGATTGGCCTCATTCAGGCGCCGGCGAGCAAGATCGCCCGCACCGTGAATGAGCCGGGAGCCCAGCTGGCGCGGATCTTTGCCGCCTATGGCGCGAAAGAAGCGGCGTGAGCCTGAACATAACGCAATTCAAGAGTTGAACGTACGAGGATAAGACAATGGCAGATCTCCAGAAAATTGCAGACGACCTTTCGGGCCTTACCGTGCTCGAGGCGGCCGAGCTCGCCAAAATGCTCGAAGAGAAGTGGGGCGTCTCCGCGGCGGCTCCGGTGGCCGTGGCGGCCGCGGGTGCCGGTGGCGGTGAAGCCGCCGCAGCCGAGGAGAAGACGGAATTCGACGTGGTCTTGACCGCGGCGGGTGCCCAAAAGATCAACGTTATTAAGGAGGTTCGTGCGGTTACGAGCCTCGGCCTGAAGGAGGCCAAAGACCTCGTCGAGAGTGCGCCGAAGGCGATCAAGGAAGGCGTGCCGAAAGACGAGGCCGAGAAGATCAAGAAGCAGCTCGAGGACGCAGGCGCGACCGTCGAGCTCAAGTAGCGTGGGTTGAAGACAGCCCGGGCGGACACCATATAAGCCAGTTCGCCCGGGCTTCTAACCCATCCAAATTCGTATGACGTGACAGTTCCCCAGAGTCTCCGCGGTGCGCGGAGTTTCCGGAGAGCGGTCGCGACGAGCCTTGAGAGGACCACATGGCGCAAACTAACGGTCACAAGCGATATCGGAAATTTTTTGGCCACATCACCGAAGTGGCCGAGATGCCGAACCTCATCGAGGTTCAGAAGCAGTCCTACGACCAATTCCTCATGGTGGACGAGCCCGAAGGCGGCCGCCTCGACGAGGGACTGCAATCCGTATTTCGCTCTGTGTTCCCGATCAAGGATTTCGGCGAGCGGGCGCAGCTCGAGTTCGTGCGCTATGCCTTCGAGGCGCCGAAATACGACGTGGAGGAGTGCCAGCAGCGGGGCATGACCTTCGCCGCGCCGCTGAAAGTGACGCTTCGCCTCATCGTGTTCGATGTCAACGAGGAGACCGGCGCCCGCTCGGTCAAGGACATCAAGGAGCAGGACGTCTATATGGGCGACATGCCGCTGATGACGATGAACGGCACGTTCGTCATCAACGGCACCGAGCGCGTGATCGTCTCGCAGATGCACCGTTCGCCTGGCGTGTTTTTCGATCATGACCGCGGCAAGACCCATTCGTCGGGCAAGCTCCTGTTCGCCGCGCGCATCATTCCCTATCGCGGCTCCTGGCTCGACTTCGAGTTCGACGCCAAGGATGTCGTCTATGTGCGTATCGACCGGCGCCGCAAGCTGCCGGTGACCACGCTGCTCTATGCGCTCGGTCTCGATGACGAGGAGATCCTGTCGACCTTCTACGACCGCATCGTGCTGAAGGCGACGAAGGAGGGATGGCGCATGCCGTTCCGTCCCGACCGCATGCGCGGCATCAAGCCGACCACCGACCTGATCGACGCCAAGACCGGCAAGGTCGCCATCGAGGCCGGCCGCAAGGTCACCGCGCGTCTTGCCAACAAGCTCGCCGAAGAGGGCCTGAAGGAGCTGCTCGTCAAGGACGAGGATCTCTATGGCCGCTATCTCGCCCAGGACATCGTCAATCTGGAGACGGGCGAGATCTACGGCGAAGCCGGTGAGGAGATCGAGGAGAAGTTGCTCGAGACGCTCAAGGATCTCGGCCTCAAGGAAATTCCGATCCTCGACATCGACCACGTCAATATCGGCGCGTTCATCCGCAATACGCTCGCCGTCGACAAGAACTCGAACACGGACGAGGCGCTGCTCGACATCTACCGGGTGATGCGTCCCGGCGAGCCGCCGACGCCGGAGGCCGCGCAGACTCTGTTCAACGGCATCTTCTTCGATTCCGAGCGCTACGACCTGTCCGCCGTGGGCCGGGTGAAAATGAATATGCGCCTCGATCTCGATGCGCCGGACACGATGCGCACGCTGCGCAAAGAGGACATCCTCGCCGTCATCAAGACGCTGGTGGGCCTGCGCGACGGCAGGGGCGAGATCGACGATATCGATCATCTCGCAAATCGCCGGGTGCGCTCGGTCGGCGAGCTGATGGAGAACCAGTATCGCGTCGGTCTGCTGCGCATGGAGCGCGCCATCAAGGAGCGCATGAGCTCGGTCGATATCGACACGGTCATGCCGCAGGATCTGATCAACGCCAAGCCCGCGGCCGCCGCGGTGCGCGAGTTCTTCGGTTCCTCGCAGCTGTCGCAGTTCATGGACCAGACCAACCCGCTATCGGAGATCACCCATAAGCGGCGCCTGTCGGCGCTTGGCCCTGGCGGTCTGACCCGCGAGCGGGCGGGCTTCGAGGTGCGCGACGTGCATCCGACCCATTACGGCCGCATCTGCCCGATCGAGACGCCGGAAGGTCCGAATATCGGCCTGATCAACTCGCTGGCGACGTTCGCGCGCGTGAACAAGTACGGCTTCATCGAGAGCCCGTACCGCCGCGTGGTGAAGTCCAAGGTGACGGACGAGGTCGTGTATCTGTCGGCCATGGAGGAAGCGCGCTACATCATCGCCCAGGCGAATGCGCAGTTGGACCCCAAGGGCCAGTTCGTTGAGGACCTGATCGTCTGCCGGCACGCGGGCGACGTGGAGCTCTATCCGCGCGAGAAGGTCGATCTCATCGACGTGTCGCCGAAGCAGCTCGTTTCGGTGGCGGCGGCGCTCATTCCGTTCCTCGAGAACGACGACGCCAACCGCGCGCTGATGGGCTCGAACATGCAGCGTCAGGCCGTGCCGCTGATCACGGCGGAAGCGCCGCTGGTCGGAACCGGCATGGAAGAGGTCGTGGCGCGGGATTCGGGCGCCGCCATCGGCGCGCGCCGCACCGGCGTGGTCGATCAGGTGGACGCCACCCGTATCGTCATCCGGGCGACGGAGGAGACCGATCCGTCCAAGTCCGGCGTCGACATCTATAATCTGCGCAAGTTCCAGCGCTCGAACCAGAACACCTGCATCAACCAGCGTCCGCTGGTGCGCGTGGGCGACAACGTCCAGTCCGGCGAGATCATCGCCGACGGGCCGTCCACCGATCTCGGTGAGCTGGCGCTGGGCCGCAACGTGCTCGTCGCCTTCATGCCGTGGATGGGCTACAACTTCGAGGACTCCATCCTCATCTCCGAGCGCGTGGTGCGCGACGACGTCTTCACCTCGATCCATATCGAGGAGTTCGAGGTGATGGCCCGCGACACCAAGCTCGGGCCGGAGGAGATTACCCGCGATATCCCGAACGTCTCCGAAGAGGCGCTCAAGAATCTCGACGAGGCGGGCATCGTCTATATCGGCGCCGAGGTGCAGCCGGCCGACATTCTGGTGGGCAAGATCACGCCGAAGGGTGAGAGCCCGATGACGCCGGAAGAGAAGCTGCTGCGCGCCATCTTCGGCGAGAAGGCTTCCGACGTGCGCGACACCTCGCTCAAGCTGCCGCCCGGCGTGTCCGGCACGGTGGTCGAAGTGCGGGTGTTCAACCGCCACGGCATCGAGAAGGACGAGCGCGCCATGGCGATCGAGCGCGAGGAGATCGAGCGTCTCGCCAAGGACCGCGACGACGAGATGGCGATCCTCGACCGCAACGTCTATGGCCGTCTGCGCGACGTGCTGATGCACAAGCAGGTGTCCAAGGGGCCGAAGAACTTCAAGAAGGACGCCAAGATCACCGAGGCGATGCTGGACGAAGTTCCGCGCAGCCAGTGGTGGGAGATCGCGCTCAAGAACGACAAGGCCATGAGCGAGGTCGAGGCGATCGGCCGGCAATACGACGAGGCCAAGAAGCGGCTCGAGCAGCGCTTTGTCGACAAGGTCGACAAGCTCCAGCGCGGCGATGAGCTGCCGCCCGGCGTGATGAAGATGGTCAAAGTCTTCGTCGCGGTGAAGCGCAAGATCCAGCCCGGCGACAAGATGGCCGGACGTCACGGCAACAAGGGCGTGATCAGTCAGATCGTGCCGATCGAGGACATGCCTTATCTCGAAGACGGCACCCCGGTCGACATCGTGCTGAACCCGCTCGGCGTGCCGAGCCGCATGAATGTGGGCCAGATTCTGGAGACTCATCTGGGCTGGGCCTGCCGTGCCTTGGCCGGAAGATCGGCGATGGCTCTCCACGAGTATCAGGCGACCCATAAGCCGAAGCCGCTCAAGGATCTGCTCAAGACCATCTACGGCGACGACAAGGCCGTGGCGGCGCTGCGGGACGATCAGCTCATCGAGGTGAGCCAAAGCTTGATGCCCGGCGTGCCGGTGGCGACGCCGGTGTTCGACGGCGCGCATGAGAGCGACGTCTCGGAGCTGCTTGAAATGGCGGGGCTCGACTCGTCCGGTCAGGTGGTCTTGTACGACGGCCGCTCGGGCGAGCCGTTCGAGCGCAAGGTGACGGTGGGCTACATCTATATGCTGAAGCTCCATCACCTGGTGGACGACAAGATCCACGCCCGTTCCATCGGGCCGTACAGTCTGGTGACCCAGCAGCCGCTCGGCGGCAAGGCGCAGTTCGGCGGTCAGCGCTTCGGCGAGATGGAAGTGTGGGCGCTGGAAGCCTATGGCGCCGCCTACACGCTGCAAGAGATGTTGACGGTGAAGTCGGACGACGTGGCCGGCCGTACCAAGGTGTACGAGGCAATCGTCCGCGGCGATGACACGTTCGAGGCGGGCATCCCCGAGTCGTTCAACGTGCTCGTCAAGGAAATGCGTGCATTGGGACTGAATGTCGAATTGGTGCAGCCGAAACCGGAGGAGGCGCAGCCGCAACGGGCGCAGCTGCCCAAGCCCGCGGCGGAATAAGCCTTAAGCCCCCAGGCTAAACACGCACCAACACTCGACCAACCGAAGGGCGGCATGCCCGCCCATTGGGAGATAAAAGAATGAACCAAGATCTCGCGAACCTGTTCAATCCTCAGGTCCAGCAGCAGAATTTCGATCAGATCCGGATCGGCATCGCCAGCCCGGAGAAGATCCTGTCGTGGTCCTTCGGGGAGATCAAGAAGCCCGAGACCATCAACTACCGGACTTTCAAGCCGGAGCGCGACGGCCTGTTCTGCGCGCGCATCTTCGGCCCGGTGAAGGACTACGAGTGCTTGTGCGGCAAGTACAAGCGCATGAAGTACAAGGGCGTCATCTGCGAGAAGTGCGGCGTCGAGGTGACGCTCGCCAAGGTCCGGCGTGAGCGCATGGGCCATATCGAGCTCGCGGCGCCGGTCGCGCATATCTGGTTCCTGAAGTCGCTGCCGTCGCGGATCGGCCTTCTGCTCGACATGACGCTGAAGGACCTGGAGCGCGTCCTCTATTTCGAGAACTACATCGTGCTGGAGCCGGGGCTGACCTCGCTCAAGCCGTTGCAGCTGCTCTCGGAGGACGAGTACCTCCAGGCGCAAGAGGATTTCGGCGAGGATTCCTTCACGGCCGGCATCGGCGCCGAAGCGATCCGCGAGCTCCTCAAGGGCCTCGACCTGGAGAAGATCGCGGCCGATCTGCGCGTGGAGATTGCCGAGTCGACATCGGAGCTTAAGCCCAAGAAGCTCGCCAAGCGTCTGAAGGTCGTCGAGGCCTTCATCATGTCGGGCAACAAGCCCGAGTGGATGATCCTGACCGTGGTGCCGGTCATTCCGCCGGAGCTTCGGCCCTTGGTGCCGCTCGACGGCGGCCGCTTCGCCACGTCCGACCTGAACGATCTCTACCGCCGGGTCATCAACCGGAACAATCGTCTGAAGCGGCTGATGGAGCTGCGCGCGCCGGACATCATCATCCGGAACGAAAAGCGCATGCTGCAGGAGTCGGTCGATGCGTTGTTCGACAATGGCCGGCGCGGCCGCGTAATCACCGGCGCCAACAAGCGTCCGCTGAAGTCGCTGGCCGACATGCTCAAGGGCAAGCAGGGCCGGTTCCGTCAGAACCTGCTCGGCAAGCGCGTCGATTATTCGGGCCGCTCGGTGATCGTGGTCGGTCCCGAGCTCAAGCTGCATCAGTGCGGCCTGCCGAAGAAGATGGCGCTCGAGCTGTTCAAGCCGTTCATCTATTCGCGGCTCGACGCCAAGGGTCATGCCGCCACGGTGAAGCAGGCGAAAAAGCTGGTGGAGAAGGAGAAGCCGGAGGTTTGGGATATCCTCGATGAGGTGATCCGCGAGCATCCGGTGCTGCTCAACCGCGCGCCGACGCTCCATCGCCTCGGCATTCAGGCCTTCGAGCCGGTGCTCATCGAGGGCAAGGCGATCCAGCTGCATCCGCTGGTCTGCGCGGCCTTCAATGCCGACTTCGACGGCGACCAGATGGCCGTGCACGTGCCGCTGTCGCTGGAAGCGCAGCTCGAGGCGCGCGTGCTGATGATGTCGACCAACAATATCCTGCATCCGGCCAACGGCTCGCCGATCATCGTGCCGTCGCAGGATATCGTGCTCGGTCTCTATTACCTGTCGCTGGTCATGGATAACGAGCCGGGCGAGGGGATGATCTTCGGCGACGTGGCCGAGATTCATCACGCGCTCGATTCCGGGTCCGTGACGCTCCACGCCAAGGTCAAGGGCCGGTTCATCACCCGCGACGAAAACGGCGATTGGGTGTCTTATATCTATGACACCACGCCCGGCCGCATGCTGCTCGGCGAGCTTCTGCCGCGCCGCGCCGAGGTGAGCTTCGACTACGTCAACCGCCTTCTCACCAAGAAGGAGATCTCCAACCTGATCGACATTGTCTATCGGCACTGCGGTCAGAAGGAGACGGTCATCTTCTGCGACAAGATCATGGGCCTCGGCTTCCGCTATGCGTGCCGCGCCGGCATCTCGTTCGGCAAGGACGACATGGTGGTGCCCGAGACCAAGGACGACATCATTCACAAGACGTCCGAGCTCGTGCGCGAGTACGAGCAGCAGTACAATGACGGCCTCATCACCCGCGGCGAGAAGTACAACAAGGTGGTCGACACCTGGACCGAGTGCACGGAGCTCGTCGCCAAGGAGATGATGAAGCGCATTTCCTCGGTGCAGGTGGATGAGAAGACCGGCCGCGAGAAGCCGATCAACTCGATCTACATGATGTCGCATTCCGGCGCGCGTGGTTCGCCCGCTCAGATGAAGCAGCTCGCCGGCATGCGCGGTCTGATGACCAAGCCGTCGGGCGAGATCATCGAGACCCCGATCATCTCCAACTTCAAGGAGGGGCTGTCGGTGATGGAGTACTTCAACTCCACCCACGGCGCCCGTAAGGGTCTGGCCGACACGGCCTTGAAGACGGCGAACTCGGGCTATCTGACGCGGCGTCTCGTGGACGTGGCGCAGGATTGCATCGTCACCGAAGAGGATTGCGGCACCGAAGGCGGCATCACCGCCCGCGCCATTCTTGAGGCCGGCGAGGTCACCGTGTCGCTCGGACAGCGGGTGCTCGGACGCACGGCCGCCGATCCGGTCAAGAACCCGGTCACCGGCGATGTCATCATCAAGGCCGGCGAGTTGATCGAGGAAGAGCATGTCGAGGCGATCGAGAGCGCGCGGGTTCAGGAGATCCGCATCCGCTCGGCGCTGACTTGCGAGACCCGCAACGGCATCTGCGGCAAGTGCTATGGGCGCGATCTGGCCCGCGGCACGCCGGTCAATATGGGCGAGGCGGTCGGCGTTATCGCCGCTCAGTCCATCGGCGAGCCGGGCACGCAGCTCACCATGCGCACGTTCCATCTGGGCGGCGTGGCGAGCTCCAAGGTCGTCGATCAGTCGTCGCTCAAGTCCAACTTCGACGGCACCGTGAAGGTCCGGCAGCGCAACGTGGTCCAGGACTCCCAAGGCCGGCATATGGTCATGGGCCGGAACACGGCGATCGTCGTCGTCGATGACGACGGCAACGAGCTTGCCGTCCATCGCCTGCCTTACGGCACGCATTTGCGGGTGGATGACGGCGACAAGGTCAAGCGCGGCGATCGTCTGGCCGAGTGGGATCCTTATACGCGTCCGGTGCTCACGGAGATCGAGGGCACGATCGAGTTCGAGGATCTGGTCGAGGGCGTGTCGGTTTCCGAGCAGCGCGACGAGTCGACGGGCATCACCAACAGCGTGATCATCGACTGGCGTGCGTCTCCGCGCGGCGCCGACTTGCGGCCGGCGATGGCGATCAAGGACAAGAAGGGCAATATCGGCAAGCTTTCACGCGGCGGCGAGGCACGTTACCTGCTTCCCGTGGACGCGGTGTTGTCGGTCGAGCCAGGTCATGAGGTGAAGGCCGGCGACGTCTTGGCCCGTATCCCCATGGAAAGCGCCAAGACCCGCGACATCACCGGCGGTCTGCCGCGTGTTGCCGAGCTGTTCGAGGCACGGCGTCCGAAGGATCACGCCATCATCGCCGAAATTTCGGGCGTGGTGACGCTTGGCCGCGACTACAAGAACAAGCGGCGCATCACCATCACGCCGGAGGAGGAGGGCAAGGATCCGGTCGAGTTCCTGATCCCCAAGGGCCGGCATCTGACGGTGCAGGAAGGCGACCGCATCGAGAAGGGCGAGTACCTGCTCGATGGCCATCCGGCGCCGCACGACATCCTGGCCATTAAGGGTGTCGAGGAGCTCGCCAACTATCTCGTCAACGAGATCCAGGAGGTCTACCGGCTCCAGGGCGTGACCATCAACGACAAGCATATCGAGGTCATCGTCCGTCAGATGCTCCAGAAGATCGAGGTGGGCGAGCCGGGCGACACCGAGTTCCTCAAGGGCGAGCAGGTCGATCGCATCGACTTCGAGGACGCCAATATCGCGGCCGAGGCGGCTGGCGGGAAGCGGGCCGAAGGCCAGCACGTCCTGCTCGGCATCACCAAGGCGAGCCTCCAGACGCGGTCGTTCATCTCGGCGGCCTCGTTCCAGGAGACCACGCGCGTGCTCACCGATGCCGCCGTCAACGGCAAGTCGGATGCGCTCGAGGGCCTCAAGGAGAACGTCATCGTTGGCCGGCTGGTCCCGGCCGGCACCGGCAGCATGCTTTCGAGGCTCAACCGAATCGCCTCCCATCGCGACGACCTGATCCTGGAGGAGCGCGAGCGCGCCGCCCAGGAGACCATCGTCCAGGGGGAGGAAGAGGCGGCCGAAGGGACTGAAGAGGCCGAAGAAGGCGCCTCAGCTTAGTGGTTTAGAAGAACATCGGGGGCCGGATCGCCAGATAGACCCAAAACTGGCGGTCGGCCCCCGAAATCCGGCACTTCTACCTTGACGATAGAAGAATCGGCCTGATAAAACGCGCGGACTTCTCGGCAGGCGGTAGCCCAACGGAATCGATTGCCTTCGGGCGCGGGTTAGACGCTGCTGGACTAACCGGGATCAAATCGGGGTCAAGATCTTGGGGGCCACCCTCCAAGATCCTCTGTCTTGAGGCGCCGAAGACGCGGGACCACTCGCACCTTCGGCTCTAGTGATGTGGGCATTTGGCCCGCGGATGAATGGGGCGTTCGTGCCCTCAAATGATTGGACGTAAAGGCTGCCATGCCCACGATTCAGCAATTGATCCGGAAGCCGCGCAAGCAACCGGTGAAACGCAATAAAGTGCCGGCCATGCAGGCCTGTCCGCAGAAGCGGGGGGTCTGTACCCGCGTCTACACCACGACCCCGAAGAAGCCGAACTCGGCGCTCCGGAAGGTCGCGCGCGTGCGCCTGACCAACCAGATGGAAGTGACGAGCTACATTCCCGGCGAGGGCCACAACCTCCAGGAGCACTCGGTGGTGATGATCCGCGGCGGCCGTGTGAAAGACCTTCCCGGCGTGCGCTATCACATCATTCGCGGCGTGCTCGACACCCAGGGTGTCAATGCCCGCCGGCAGCGGCGATCGAAATACGGAGCCAAACGGCCCAAATAACCGGGTCGTTTTTTTGCGTCTTAAGGAAACGGATTAGGCGACATGTCGAGGCGGCACAGAGCTGATAAGCGCGAGATCATTCCCGATCCCAAGTTCGGGGACATCGTGCTCACCAAATTCATGAATTCCATCATGAAGGAAGGCAAGAAGTCGGCCGCCGAGCGGATCGTCTACGGCGCGCTCGATCAGATGGAAGGCAAGGTCAAGCAGAACCCGATCGAGCTGTTCCATCAGGCGCTGCAGAACGTCATGCCGGCGCTCGAGGTTCGCTCCCGGCGTGTCGGTGGCGCGACCTATCAGGTGCCGGTCGAGGTCCGTCTGGACCGCCGCCAGGCGCTGGCCATTCGCTGGATCATTTCCGCGGCGCGCGGCCGCAACGAGAACACGATGGTGGAGCGGCTCTCCGGTGAGCTGCTTGATGCCGTCAACAACCGCGGGACCGCGGTGAAGAAGCGTGAGGATACGCACCGAATGGCGGAGGCCAATCGGGCCTTCTCGCACTATCGCTGGTAACCCTCTCAAGGATTTTGAACGATGCCTCGCACGACCCCTCTCCAGGACTACCGCAACATCGGGATCATGGCGCATATCGACGCCGGCAAGACCACGACCACCGAGCGGGTGCTCTACTACACGGGTAAGAGCCACAAGATCGGTGAAGTCCACGATGGCGCTGCGACCATGGACTGGATGGAGCAGGAGCAAGAGCGCGGCATCACCATCACCTCTGCCGCGACCACCGCTTTCTGGAAAGACAAGCGCATCAACATCATCGACACGCCCGGCCACGTGGACTTTACCATCGAGGTCGAGCGCTCCTTGCGCGTGCTCGACGGTGCGGTGGCGCTGCTCGACGCCAACCAGGGCGTGGAGCCGCAGACCGAGACGGTGTGGCGTCAGGCCGACAAATATCACGTGCCGCGCATGATCTTCGTCAACAAGATGGACAAGATCGGCGCCGACTTCTTCATGTCCGTGAAGATGATCAAGGAGCGCCTCGGCGCGAACGCGCTCGTGCTCCAGCTGCCGATCGGCGCGGAGTCGAATTTCGCGGGCCTTGTGGACCTGCTTCGTATGAAGGCCGTCGTTTGGGACGACGAGTCGCTCGGCGCGACGTTCCGCGACGAAGAGGTTCCGGCCGATCTCCTGGAGATCGCCAAGGAATATCGCGACAAGATGGTGGAGCAGGTGGTCGAGCTCGACGAGGGGGCCATGGAAGCCTATCTCGAGGGCAAAGAGGTGCCGGAAGAGAAGCTGAAGGCGCTGATCCGCAAGGGCACCTGCAATCTCGACTTCGTCCCGGTGCTGTGCGGCTCCGCGTTCAAGAACAAGGGCGTGCAGCCGCTGCTCGACGCCGTCGTCGATTATCTGCCGTCGCCGATCGACGTGCCTCCGATCAAGGCGATCGACGTGAAGACCGAGGAATTGGTGGCCCGTCCAGCTTCGGACGACGCGCCGCTATCGATGCTCGCCTTCAAGATCATGAACGATCCGTTCGTCGGTTCGCTCACCTTCTGCCGCATCTACTCCGGCAAGGTCGAGACCGGCACGAGCCTGCTCAACACGGTGAAGGACAAGAAAGAGCGCATCGGCCGCATGCTGCTCATGCACTCCAATCACCGCGAGGACATCAAGGAAGCCTTTGCGGGCGACATCGTCGCCATTGCCGGCCTCAAGGATGTCACCACCGGCGACACGCTGTGCGATCCGACCAAGGCTGTGATCTTGGAACGCATGGAGTTTCCCGAGCCGGTCATCGAGGTTGCCGTCGAGCCCAAGACCAAGAGCGACCAGGAGAAGCTCGGCGTGGCGCTCAACCGTCTCGCGCAGGAGGACCCGTCCTTCCGCGTGTCGGTCGACCACGAGTCCGGGCAGACCATCATTAAGGGCATGGGCGAGCTTCATCTCGACATCATCGTCGACCGCATGAAGCGCGAGTTCAAAGTGGAAGCCAATGTCGGCGCGCCGCAGGTGGCCTATCGCGAGACCGTGTCGAAAACGGCCGACATCGACTACACCCACAAGAAGCAAACCGGCGGCTCGGGCCAGTTCGCCCGCGTCAAGCTGCTGGTCGAGCCCAACGAGCAGGGCGCCGGGTACGAGTTCGTGAACAAGGTGGTCGGCGGCAACGTGCCGAAGGAGTATGTCCCCGGCGTCGAGAAGGGCGTGAAGAGCGTCATCGACGCGGGCATTCTTGCCGGCTTCCCGATCCTCGATGTGAAATGCACGCTGATCGACGGCGCCGCGCATGACGTGGACTCGAGCGTCATGGCGTTCGAGATTGCTTCCCGTGCTGCGTTTCGCGAGGCCGCCCTCAAGGCCGGTCCGAAGCTGCTAGAGCCGATGATGAAGGTCGAGGTGGTGACGCCGGAAGATTATGTGGGCGGCGTTATCGGCGATCTGACGAGCCGGCGCGGGCAGGTGCGGGGTCAAGAATCCCGCGGCAACGCCACGGTGATCAACGCCATGGTGCCGCTGGCCAACATGT